>CAYWTU010000293.1:0-5792 GCA_964461275.1 uncultured Pirellulales bacterium
GGTGCTGGGAACGCCCGCGCCGATGCCGAGGTGATACAGAATCACCTGATCCTCGTTCCACGAAAGCGTTTCGTTGGGCAACTTGGCGGCCATTGCTTTTTCAACGTCGATGGGCATGCAGGGCTCCTGAAATGGCGGCGGAGAAGAGGCAATCGGGAAGGGGCGAACAGACTTGCGTTGCCAAGCAGCAAGGTACGTCACTATAGCGGGTGAACCGGCGTAGCCATAGCGGCCGCAGGTCCTGGGACGGCGGGCATTGGCGGCCTTCGAGGCACTCCCAACGCGGACTCAGCAATGCTTTCGGCGGACCGAGTCGTCTGTTAAACTGTCGGCGTTTGGCCGAGCGTTCTGCACCGGCCGATGAGGACGGCGCCGGTTCTGTCGTCGGCGTGACCACATGGTGGAACGTATCGTTCGAGGGTGCAACAGCATGATTCAAGCGGTGTCTGACCTGGCATTATTGACGGCCCCCACGGGCCGCTGGCAGGCGTTGGCGGCGCGCGTTCTGGATGGCCAGGCATTAACCGCCGAAGAGGCCTTGTCGGTACTGGCCGCGCCCGACGAGGAGTTGCTCGAATTGTTGGGGGCGGCGTATCGGGTACGGCGACATTACTTCGGCAACACGGTGCAGTTGTACTTTTTGATGAACGCCAAGAGCGGACTCTGTCCGGAGGACTGCGGCTACTGTTCTCAGTCGAAGGTTTCCGAGGCGGAGATTCCGCGCTACAACCTGCTCAGCGCTGAAAAGCTATTGGCCGGCGCGAAGGTGGCGGCTGAGCGGCAGGCGAAAACGTACTGCATCGTGATCAGCGCCAGAGGGCCCAACGAGCGCGAAATGCAGGCGATCACCACGATCGTGCCGCAAATCAAGGCCCAGTATGATTTGAAGATTTGCGCCTGCCTGGGACTGCTGACGAACGAACAGGCGCAGGACCTTAGGGCTTGCGGCGTCGACCGCGTGAACCACAACCTGAACACCAGTTCCGAGCACTACGCGGAGATTTGCACCACACACGGCTATGCCGACCGCGTGCAGACGCTGGAGGCGGTTCGGCAGGCCGGCATGGAATTGTGTTCGGGCGGGATCATTGGAATGGGCGAACGCCCGGCCGACGTCGTGCAACTGGCCTTCGAGCTGCGCGAGTTGGGAGTGCACTCGATACCGGTGAACTTTCTGAACCCGATCGAGGGGACGCCGCTGGCCGGGCTATCGCAGCTCAACCCGCGGTACTGCCTGAAGGTGCTGTGCATGTTTCGGCTGGTGAATCCCAGTCGAGAATTGCGGATTGCCGGCGGTCGCGAGCTGCACCTGCGGAGCTTGCAACCGCTGGGGATGTACCCGGCGAATTCGATCTTCGTGGGGGACTACCTGACGACCAAAGGTCAGGCGGCGGAAGACGACTACCGGATGCTGGAGGACCTGGGCTTTCAGGTCACCCGCAACGAAGAAACCGCCTGCGGTACGCCGGCGGCGCCGGCGGCAACTGCTTAGTTTATTCCCCGCCGGCCTTCTCACGTAACCTGAACGCGGCGGGCGGTTGTTGTCCGCAATGAGTTGGGGGGGCCATGTCAACGCGACGGTATCGATGGCCCGCAGTCTGGGCGGCTTTCGCCTGGCCCATCGTCGCCGCGTGCCTGGTGAGCGAGGGGGGCGAACTGCCCAAGTGCGATGGCTACCGGGGCGTTTGGTACGCCAATCAGCCGACGGGTGACGCCTACGGCTATAAGTACAGTGGGGGAATGGCCACCTATCCCCAGCAGCACGTACCGATCGCTATGTATGCCCAGGCCGTCAACAAGACCTTCTTCGTATATGGCGGAGCCGATGGCGAGCGGAGCACGCTGCTGCACATGGTGTCGTACTTCGACCACGCCACGGGGCGCGTGCCTCGCCCGCGAATCTTGCTCGACAAGAAGACGACCGACGCCCACGATAATCCTACCTTGGCGATGGACGCCGACGGACGACTGTGGGTGTTTTCTTCTTCTCATGGAACCGCCAGGCCGTCGTTCATTCACCGAAGCCTGGCGCCCTATTCCATCGATCGCTTCGAGCGCGTCGTGGAAACGAATTTTTCGTACGCACAACCGTGGCATCTCGGCGAAGACGGTTTCCTTCTTTTGCACACCAAATACCACCAGGGACGAGGACTGTTCATCGGGCGAAGTCAGGATGGGTTGGCCTGGGACAAGCCGCGGCCCTTGGCCAAGATCGCTCAAGGCGATTACCAGATCAGCGCCTCTGACGGACGTCGCGTTGCCACGGCGTTCGACTTCCATCCCAATCCTGGTGGGCTCAACGCGCGAACCAATCTGTATTACGCCGAATCCGGGGACGCCGGCCAGAGCTGGCGCGCCGCGGGTGGACAGCTCCTCACACTTCCGCTCACATCAGCCAGCAACCCGGCGCTCGTCCACGACTATCAGTCCGAAGGCCGTTTGGTCTACCTAAAGGACCTGCGATTCGACTCGCAAGGGCGAGCCGTGATTCTGTATCTACTTTCCGCAGGATACGCCCCAGGTCCGATGCACGGCGAACGTCAGTGGATGACTGCCAGGTGGACCGGCGAGTCCTGGGAATTGCGGCCGGCGATTACATCCGATCACAACTACGATCACGGTTCTCTGTACATTTTGTCCGACGGCGCCTGGCGGGTGATTGTACCGACGCAGCCAGGACGGGGTCCCTGGACGACCGGCGGCAACCTGGAGCTTTGGCAATCAGGCGACCAAGGGGCAACATGGACGCGATTGAAGCAACTAACGATTGACCATGAGCGGCAGCACGGGTTCGCGCGGCAACCAGTTCATTTTCATCCCGATTTCGCCGCCCTATGGGCGGATGGCGACCCCCTGGAGCCCAGCGGCTCGCACTTGTACTTCACCGATCTCGATGGGAACCGCGTCTGGCGCTTGCCGGAGTCGATGACCGATGAATCGATGTTGCCCGAGGCCGTCTGGTGACGCCTGCCTATGCCCACTTGAAAACCTTCATGACAATTCTCGCAGGTCGCCTGGCGAGGACAGTGCCCTTGCGGCGCTCGCCTGGTGGTTGACCCGACCTCGTCGCGCCGGAGAATGGCGTTGGTCGCTGGCCACTTGCCATTAAAAACTCCCGGCCTTCCGCATGAATACGCTGCCAAAAGCACAGGGTGACTTGGCGCCGGTGGCCGACGCAACATGGTGGGAGCGGCGTTGGCGGCTGGAGTCGGCCGCGGCTAAATTGGCAGCGCTGGCGGCAATCGTCGTCTTGGCGGTGATCGTGGCAGTGGCCGCGTTGCGCAGCCGGTTCAACGACGGTGTTCCCGAACTGACCGAAGAGGCGATCGCCGCGGCCGAGCGGCTGTGGGAATCGGAGGGGCCGGAAAGCTATCGGTTGCGGGTGCGGATCGAAGGGCGCCGTCCGGGCGACGTCGAATGCACGGTGACCAATGGCGAGGTGACCGCCATGACCCGCGACGGCCGCACTCCTTCGCAAAAGCGCACCTGGGACTATTGGACCGTCCCGGCACAATTCGACACGATCCGTCAGGACATGGAGTCGGCAGCCGACCCCCGGGGAGGATTTGGCGCCCCGCTGGGATCGAAGGCGATCCTGCGGGCCGAGTTTGACCCGCACTTCGGTTACCCTAAGCGTTATCGGCGCCATGTGCTGGGCACGCCGCTGGACGTAGAATGGGAAATCGTGGAGTTTGAGGAGTTGCCGTGAAAGTCCTGACGACGGCCGATCAGTATTTCAAGCAGGTGAGACTTGGGTGGCATGGCCACGCCCCCGCGTGGCCATGTGCGGAATCATCGCGGCGGAGCGAGGATTCCCGTTACCTGTTGTCGTTTTGGCCCCCGACGGCACGTCGGGGGGCACGAGTGCAGATCGACCATTGCAACGCGGGACACGCGACGAAGTCGTCGAATCAGCGCGGGTCGTTGTGCCCACGGCCCGTGGGGCCGCGGCTAAGACGGCAACTTGCTATGGTCCCTCAACCGATGCTGCCCCCGCGATCGCCGATCGCGGCTTTGCTCTGGTGACTCTCGTATTCGGCGGCGGGCCCGGCACACTTTACGGCTTCGGTGTTAAACTATCGACGTCGCTTTTTCGTTCAATAAGGATACTTTCGCGCCCCAGCCGATTTCGAGAATTTTCGAAATGGTCGGCCAACAACTCAACACCAAAGTCGAACGGACCACCCCATGCCTCGTAAGATTGAAAAGCCAACGCAGATTCGCGCCGCCGGCAACAAGCCGAAGCTCATTGAAGAATACGTGGGACGCGTGAACAGCCAGACGTCGGCGGTGAGCGTCGCCCGTATGCACAGTCCTGGCGGTTGGGTCGAGCCGGGCCAGACGCCGCAGTTCGACGAATACACGCTGGTTCTCAAGGGGATGCTGCGAGTGGAATACCGCGGCGGCCAGTTGGACGTCCGAGCCGGCCAAGCGGTGATCACGCCGGCGGGCGAGTGGATTCGCTACAGCTCGCCCGAGGCCGACGGCGCAGAGTACGTGGCGATTTGCCTGCCTGCGTTTTCGCCCGACACGGTGCATCGAGACGAGGGATAGCCAGTAAGGATTCGTGCGCCAGCCGCGGCGCAGACCCCCGGTCATTGACCAAATGCCCAAGCCGAGTTTCTCGGCGTTACGACTGGGTTCGCTCGTTGCGGCGCAGACCCCCGGTCATTGACCGGGGGCTAAGGGGGTATGACGGAGTTGCGGCAGTACTTACGTGCCGTCCGCTTGAGCGGGCGCTTGGCTTGCGTCCGGTTCGACCAGGGGCTTGCCCCGGTCTTCCACGGCGTCGGTGCCGGGGACGATCATCGGCGTGCTGGTGGCCTCGACGATTTCCTTTAGTTCGGGCGCGTCGACGACTTCCTTTTCGATCAATCGCTTGGCCAGGGCCTCGAGCGACTGCCGGCGACGGAGAAGAATGTTGCGAACCTTTTCGATGGCTTCGTCGACGATCCGTCGCACTTCGTTGTCGATTTCGCGGGCGGTTTGCTCGCTGTGGCTGCGTTCACGGGGCATGTCGAACGAACCGGCGAGGAAGGGTGAGCGGCCCGATTCGCGGTAATTGACGCGCCCGAGGCGGCTCATGCCGAACTCCATGACCATGCTACGTGCGATCTCGCTGGCGCGCTCCAAATCGTTTTGGGCGCCGGTCGAAACGTCGCGGAAGATCAATTCTTCGGCAATGGTTCCGGCCAAGAGCACTTGCACGCGGCTTTCCAGTTCGCCTTGGGTCATGAGATAGCGGTCGCCTTCGGGTCGCTGCAAGACGTAGCCGAGGGCGCCAAGCCCGCGGGGAATGATCGAGACTTTGTGGACGGGGTCGGTGTTGGGGAGGCTGTAGGCGACCAAGGCGTGGCCGCTTTCGTGATAGGCGACGCGCTGTTTTTCGTCCTCGTGCATGACGCGCTGTTTTTTCTCGAGGCCGGCGGTGACGCGTTCGACGCCCTCGGTGAATTCGTCCATGCCGACGGCGGTCTTGCCTTTGCGAGCGGCCAACAGGGCGGCCTCGTTGACCAGGTTCGCTAGGTCTGCGCCGACGAAGCCCGAGGTGATCCCGGCCACGTTGCGGAGCACGACCGCTTCGCCGAGCTTGACGTTTTGCACGTGGACCTTGAGGATCGCCTCGCGGCCCTTGATGTCGGGCCGATCGACCAGGACGTGGCGATCGAACCTTCCTGGCCGCAAGAGTGCCGGGTCGAGCGTTTCGGGGCGGTTGGTGGCGGCCAGGACGATCACGCCGCTGTTGGAATCGAAGCCGTCCATTTCGACGAGCAGGGCGTTGAGGGTTTGTT
>CAYWTU010000294.1:0-5782 GCA_964461275.1 uncultured Pirellulales bacterium
CCCAGCCGCGGGCGCGATTGCCTGGCCAGCATGTGGATTTACCTGTTCAATCGCGACACGCTGGTCGATATGCTCACCAAGACCGACTACCACGATTTCGGCAAGGAAATCTTTCCCGCGGCCATTCGCGCCCGCCGCGTGCTGTTGCACCTGTTCGACGGCTACTGGGAAGATATTGGCACGATTCGCTCGTTCTTTGACGCCAACCTGGCGCTGGCCGGGCCGCAGCCGCCGTTTAATTTCGATTCGCCCGAGGCGCCCATCTACACTCGGCCACATTTCCTGCCGCCGGCCCGCGTGGAAGGCGCCCGCGTGACCAACAGCGTGATCGCCGACGGCTGCCTGATTGGCCGCGACGTGGTGATCGAGAATTGCGTCATCGGTTTCCGTTGCCGGATCGAGTCGGGCGTGGTGCTCCGCAATTCGGTGATCATGGGGGCCGACTATTTCGCCTCCGAGGCCCAAGACGCGGCGGACTTTTCGGCCGGCACGCCTTGCTTAGGCATCGGCGGCGGGTCGCACATCGAAGGCGCCATCATCGACAAGAACTGCAAGATCGGCCGCGAAGTCCGGCTGGTCAACGATCGCGGCGTGGAGACCGCGCCCGAGACGCCCGAGGCGCTGATCTGCGACGGCGTGATCGTGACGCCCAAAGACGCGTTGGTGCCGCACGGCTGGCGGCTGGGGTAAGAACGGCATGACGAAACATCTGGTTCGGCGGCTGCAAGCTCTGGCGTTGATTGTCTGCGGCATGGGAAACTCGGCCCTCGCGGGCCCCAGCGACGGACGGCTCGACATTTCTTGGATCGACGTCGAAGGGGGCGCCGCCACGCTCGTCGTCACGCCCCAAGGAGAGTCGCTGCTGATTGACGCCGGGCATCCCGGCCATCACGACGGCGATCGGATCGTGCGGGCCGTGGTCGAACGGGCCGGTCTGCGAAAGATCGATCACCTAGTGGTCACGCATTACCACACCGATCATTTCGGCGGGGCGGCCACTTTGGCCAAGATGCTCCCCATTGGCGCCGTATACGACAACGGCGACTGGCCCGGGCTGCGCGAACCGCCCGACGAAGCATACAAGACGTTCGCCTGCGACCGCCGTGTGCAGCTTTCGGCCGGCGACACGTTGCCGCTCCGCCGCGGCGAGCCGAACGGACCGAGTGTAACGGTGCGCTGTCTGGCGGCGCGGCAGCAATTGGTCGAACCGCCGGCAGGCGATCGCGTCGATGGTCCACAGTGCGGCCCGCACGACGACAAGCCGATCGACAACTCCGACAACGCCAACAGCATCGTCCTTAAGCTCACGTTCGGCCGGTTCGACTTCTTCGTGGCAGGTGACCTGACCTGGAACATCGAGCGGCGGTTGGTCTGCCCCAACGATCTGGTGGGGCCGGCCGATGTCTACCAGGCGACGCATCACGGCTTGGACGCCAGCAATCACCCGGCCGTGGTGCGGACGCTGATGCCGACGGTGGCGGTCATGAGCAACGGCCCGACAAAAGGGTGCGAGCCGCGAACGTTCAGCACGTTGCGCGAGACGCCCAGCGTTCAGGCGATTTATCAGATTCACAAGAACTTGCGCGACGACTCGCAGAACAACACCCAGGACGCCTGCATCGCCAATCATGAGCGCGATTGCCAAGGGAACTCGATCGAACTGTCGGTCGATCCCCGGGGAAAATCGTACACTGTCCGCGTCCCGACCACGGGACACCAGCGTGAGTTTGAGTGCCGGTAGGCGATCACCGTCCGTCCATCGACGCCTGGCGACGGGCGCTGGCCGCTGCCGTCCGAGCCGCGCCGACGACAGCGCTAGAAATCGCCGGCGGAGGCGTGGAACTGCTTGCTGCCCAAATACGCGGCCGCCAGCCTCCCTTGGGGGGCACCTGTCTTGGCCTTCTAGACCGCCTTATAATTAAGGGGACGGCTCCGCCCGTGGCCGTGGCACTGCTATCGTCCCCATTTTCTAGCCCCGCCTGGCCCTTTATGGCCCGCCCCAAGCTCCGTTCGCCCGAACAGCCCGTCTGGCTCCAGTGGACGTTGGGGGCGGTGGAATTTTTCGCGTCGTTGAAGCTGGCGGTGATTCTGGTGAGCAGCGCCGCCTTGGTGCTGGCCTGGGCCACGTTCGTCGAATCGCAGTATGGCCTCCGTGCCGTCCATTTCGGCATCTACGGCGCTGCGTGGTTTACGCTGCTCAACGTGTTGCTGGCGATCAATATCTTCTGCGCGGCGGCCGTCCGGTTTCCCTGGAAGCGCCACCAGACCGGCTTTGTCATTACGCACGTGGGCCTGTTGACGCTGATGCTCGGGACGGGGCTCAGCCGAAAATATGGCATCGACGCACAAATGATGGTTTGGGAAGGGTCGCACAGTTGGCGGGCCTACGAAGACACGGAGCACTTTGAATTGGCCGTGGCCCCGTTGCCGGCCGGCGAAACCAGCGCAGCCAGTTACGACGAAGAAGTTTATTCGCACATCGGCTTCACCGGGGGACCATTCAACTGGAAAGAGCTCGATGAGATGGGCCGGTTTTCAGGTCCGCAGAGCCCGTGGCGCGGCTCGTGGGCCGACTGGAAGCTGCCCTTTCGCGCCGTGGGCAGCGCGCTCCGATGGTGCTGTTTTGACGTGCCGACGCGCCTGGCGTGGGCCGTGGCGCAGCGCGATCGAGGGGTGGTGTTCGACCACGACAACATTCGCCTAGAGGTGCTGGACTATTTCAGCAACGCCACCGAAGTCCACGCGCCGCACCTCAAGTTGCGGTTGAGTTCGCCGCGCATCGCCAGGCAGGGCGCCGAGGGGCGCGATGAGCTGTCGCCCGAGACCTGGGTTCCGGTGGAGTTGAGCGTCCGCCAGTCGAAGCAGGAGTTCTTTGGCCAACGGCCGCAAGGCATCGGCAATCGCGAAAGCGTCGGCGGCGGCGGGATCACGTTTTGGCTGGCCGGCAGCCAAGCCGAGGTGCAATCGCTGCTGGACTCTAAGCCGACCTTGCCGCTGGGCGAAAAAGGCCAGGTGGTGCTCCACGCCGGCGGCGCCCGGCACCTGATATCCGTGCAGGAAAAACTGGGGCAGGGGCAGTTTCCGTTGGGAGAAACCGGCCTCTCAGCCGAGTGTGTCGGCTACTTCGCCACCGCCGGCCTGGGCCAGACGGGCGACGATGGGGCGTTGCATTTCACCGAGCGGGCCACCGACGGCAAGACCGAGCAGCCGGCCGTCGAAATCGCCGTATTCCGCGGCGACGATCGCTTGGGGCAACTTTCGCTGCTGGCCGATTATCCCGAGCTGGGCCAGCAACTGGGCCAGCATGAGGTCTACGGCAGTTACTGGTTCGACCACGGCCAAAAGGACTCGGCCGCGCTGCTGGCGGGCGACGGCGGGTCGCGGATCGATATTATTCAATCACCCGACGGCCAACTGGCGTATCGATATTGGAACCGGCACGATGTGGTTGCGGCCGATAAGCTGCCAGCCGACGGCACGCGGATTGACGCCTTCAAGATGCCGATGGCTCAGTTGCAGATGTACGTCGAACGGCACGTCGCGTCGCCGACGCCGACGCTCAAATACTTGCCCGTAGCCTTCAATGCGGACATGACCGCCCAGGCGGCGCTGCGGGCGGCGCACGTGCGGCTGACGGTCGACGGCAAGGCCGAGGAGTTTTGGCTGGTCGGTCCCCCGATCACAACGCAAGAGGGACTCGTTTCGCCCAACCAGCAGCGCACGGTTCGCGGCGACCGGCGGACCGTGACCGTCACTTTGCCGCTCGACGAGATCGACGTTGGCTTTTTAGTTGGCTTGAACAAGTTCGAGCGCAAGCTCGACCCCGGCACCAGCCAGGCTTCGCACTATTCGAGCATCGTCGACCTTTTGGACCGCGATGACGACGGCCGGGCGTTTCAACGGCAGGTGTTGATTACGATGAACGCGCCGATCGACTTTTCGAGCCCCAAAAGCGGGCGCTCGTATCGCTTGTTCCAAGAGTCGTTCCAAGGGCCGTTCGCTCCGGACGACCCGATGTACGATGTGTTGGTGCCCGCCAGCCTGCGCCAAGAGAACAAACCGCGGGCGATGTCGATTTTGACGGTCAATCACGATCCGGGCCGGGGCGTGAAATACGTGGGCAGCTTGCTGATCGTAGCCGGCATCGCCACGATGTTTTATATGCGAGCCTATTTCTTCAACTCGACGTCCAGCCCGGTCGCAAAAAAACCGGCCAAGAAACACAAACCGAACCGAGCGGAATTGGCGGCGCGATGAGCGCCGAGATACCGCACGAATAGACCACGCGTCGACCAATAGCCAAGGTGTACGATGTTGCGATTGTTTCGACTGACGGCGATCTGCGGCGTTTGGATCTGCCTGGCTGCCGCCGCCTCGGCGGCCGACAAGCCTTCCGCCCACACCAAGCTCGATCTAGAGGCTTGGAAGCGGATACCGGTGTATCACGACGGTCGGATCATGCCGCTGGACACTTTCGCCCGGTCGGCGGTGGAAGTGATCACCGGCCGCGCGGGGCCAACGCTGTCGCTGTCGGGCGAAGTCGCCGCCGATGAATTGTCGTCCGAGGCGCTGGCCCAAGCCCGCGACCTATTTCCCGACGGCCAGCCGCGCAAGTTCTCCGCCGCCGAGCTGCTCTTAAGCTGGTTGGTGGAGCCGGAAAAATGGGAGGACGTGCCGTTCATTCAGGCGGCCAACGTGGACCTGCGTGAGAAGTACCTGGAGTTGCCGGGCAAGAATGCCGCGGGCGAGCATCTGAAATACGCTTCGCCGCGGCAAATTCGCGACGCCAACGCCTTACAGCAGCGGCTTACCGATCTACGCCAAGAGCAGATGCGGGCGGACGATGAAGGCGCGAAATTCCGCCTCAGCGGCGTGGATAAGAAGGTGCAAGAACTGTTTCAGGCCTACGCCTTGTATCGGCAACTGATCTTCGATCCGACGCTCGATCCCGGGGCCCGTTCGCGATTCGATCGGGCCCTCCAGCGATTGGCCCCCGCCTGGTCGCGTCTGGCGCAGCAGTTTGACCTGTTCAAGCAACTGGGGGAAAAACACGACCTGGGCGGCGCCATCGTCAAGCTCGAAGCGGCCGGCGACAAGCTCAACGACCTGACGCAGCGGGGCAGCTTTACCTTGGCCGAGGGACAATCGGTCGGCGGCGAATTTTCCCGCGCCGCCGCGGAAACCGCCCAGCAGTTCGCCAGCTTCCACAAGCTGCTCAAGGAAACGGCGCCCCCCGGCTTCGACGAAGCACAGACCAAGAAATTCTTGGCCATGTTCGAGCAACTCGAGTCGTCAACGCGCGCCCTGGCCAGCGACGCCCATGCACTGCAACTGGCGCTGTACGACAACCGCAAGCCGCTGCGGATCGTGCCTGCGCTGAACGCGGCGGCTCTGGAAAAAGACCGCGACCCGGCCGACGACTCGCAACCCTGGCTGGACCTGCAAACGGCGCTCGACGCGCCCGCGGAGGGCTTGCCCGGCTATCCACAGGCGGAGTTGACCGCGTTGCGGGCCACGTTTGCCAAGTTGGCTCGCGGCTACCGCGAGCGGACGGCGCAGCCGCAGGCCCTGGCAGCCGCGCAGGCAGAGTTCGCCACAGCCGTCCGCAAACTGGGTGAGAAACTCGACCCCTTGCGTGACGACCTGCCGATTCAAGCCCGCGACGAGGACATGCTCAGGCACACCGCCTATCCACCCGTTGGCTTCACCGAAAATGAAGTTCGCTACAACGCGCTCGATCCCTTCAAGTGGTCGTGGGTACTCAGCGCCCTGGCGGCCTGCT
>CAYWTU010000295.1:0-5780 GCA_964461275.1 uncultured Pirellulales bacterium
GGCCAACGACGATTTTCTGGAATTCGACCGCGAGTTTCAAAAACGGAGCAAAGCGGCCGGCAAGAAACAATCGCTGGTTCCCTATTTCATCGCCAGCCATCCCGGATCGGGGCTCGATGAAATGATTGAACTGGCGCAATTTCTTAAACACAACGGCTACGAGCCCGATCAGGTGCAGGATTTCATTCCTTCACCGATGGATATCGCCACTTGTATGTACTACACCGGGCTCGATCCGTTCACCAAGCGGCCGGCGTACATTGCCCGCAACCTCCGCGACCGCAAGATGCAGCGGGCATTGTTGCAGTTCTTCAAGCCGGAGAACTATTTCGAGGTCCGAAAAGCGCTGGAACAAGCCGGCCGACACGACCTGATTGGCGCCGGTTGCGATTGCCTGATTCCCGATAAGCCGCCGCACGAGGCGCTGCGCGAGCGAAGGCAGCGGGCCAACCGCGACTTGCGCCAGGGCAAGGGTCAGCAGCGGCAGGGGAAACGTCCCCCGGCGGCGGGCGAAGACGCGGCCACTGGCACGGGTTATCGGCCGCATCGCCGAACGGCCAAGCGGCAACGGCGGCGGGGCTAAGCCGGGCATTTTTTCGCATCTTCCGGAGGAGTGTTTTCGACTCCGACCGGATGCAGATTCGTTCTGGCGCCGAGGTTCCTTCTGCCCGCTGCGCGTAAATATACACCTGCTGTGTGTCTGATTATGAAGAAGGAACCATTATTAGAAACATTTAGGCAAGAAATGATTGACAAGCGACGCTCTTGCACTAGAATCCACGGACGCCGGACCGATGTGTAGCCAACGTTGTTGTGGTTTACGCGGTTTGGATCGCTTTTTTCTTAGGATGAATCGGAGGAGCCGCTACTGAGGGCGCCGAACGGCAAACCTGGCCTGGCGACGAGTGTTGAAGCCCATTGGCTTTGACCACGTCGGTATCCAAAGCCGGTTTTTCCGTTGCCAACTCGGTAAGCGTCTGGGCTCCTCGGCAATTCCGCTTCCGCCTTCGCGGTAGCTTTCTGGAATGCTTGGCCGCGTGCTCGGTCGACGTCCGCGCTGGTTGGCGCTCTCATTGCAGGACGGGTTTTTCGGGAGTTCTCATCGTTCGGGGTGAGATCGCGAGCTTCGAAAACATTTTTTTTCCATGAGAGGGCATGCCATGAACGTAAGTCATCGCTCGTTGGTCGTTCGATTCGCCGGTTTGTTGGCGGCGTGCGGGATGTCGGTTGCGGCCCTGGGCCAGGACATCTCGGTCGTCGAGAACAACAACGCCAACGACCTGGCTGCGGCCTTGGTCCAGTTGGGTTCGGGCCTCAGTGTTTCGTCCGCATCCTTGCAAAACCAGGTGCTCATTGGCGGCCCGAGTTCCACGGGGCTGTATTCGCTGAGCGGTCCGGCGCCGCACACCTACGACCTCGAAAAGAACGGCGTGGTGATGAGCACCGGTGCCGCCTCGTCGTACTCCAGCGGCCCGAACACGTCCGACCAAAATACTCTCTCCTTCGGTTCGTTGGAATTGGACGCCGGCAACATCGCGCTGCTCGACCCAATCGCGAACGTGCCCGGCGGCGACTTTTACGACGTTTCCCGACTCGATCTGACCGTCGATATGGACCCGGGCTTCAACAAGATTTTCTTCGCTGTAGCGTTCGGATCGGAGGAGTATGCCGAGTATGTCGGATCGGACTACATCGACGCTTTCGGCATCTATCTGAACGGAGTCAATATTGCCTTTGCCAACGGCGCTCCAATCAATGTGGACAACCCGGGATTCGCGGCAGGCATTGGCACCGAACTAGACGGTGTCATTTTCAACACCGAAGGCCGAGCGCTGTTAAGGTTCGAGGGTGAGGTTGCGCCGGGTAGCATGGGCAACACCTTGACGTTCATTCTCGGCGATACTTCGGACTCATTTTTGGACACCACCGTCTACATCTCCCAACTCTCGGCAACGCCCATTCCCGAACCGTCGACGCTGGCGCTGGGAGTGATCGGCGCCGCCGCGTGTGCACTATGGGTGCGTCGGCAACGCCGGGTCGCGGCATAAGCTGCATGGCGGACCGCGACGACACGGAGCACGGCTACGAACTGTTGGACTTCGGCCGCGACGCCGCCGGTGTGGGTCGGAAGTTGGAACGTTTCGGCGGCGTGATTCTCGACCGGCCGGCCACCGCGGCCGGCGACGTGGTGAAATCGCGCCAGGACGCCTGGGCAAGCGCCGATGCTCGCTACGAGTTGAACTCGGGGGCGGGCGATGGCTCGCGCCGCGGCGTTTGGTCGCCGGCCGAGACTCTGGGCAGCGCTTGGCCGATCGAGATGCGCGTCCCCGGAATCGAGCGGCCGCTGCAACTGGAACTGAAGGCCACCGAATTCGGCCATGTCGGTTTGTTTCCCGAGCAGGCGGACAATTGGGCCTGGCTTGTGGCACAGGTACGGGCCGCGCCAACGCCGCCCACCGTGCTCAATCTGTTCGCGTACACCGGCGCCAGCACGTTGGCGCTGGCGGCGGCGGGGGCGGCGGTGACGCACGTTGACGCAGCCGCTGGCGTTGTGAGTTGGGCCCGCCGCAATGCAGAGCTCTCGGGCCTCGCGCTGGCGCCGGTCCGCTGGATTTGCGAAGATGCTTTGAAGTTCACCCGCAGAGAGCTGAAGCGAGGCCGGCGCTACGACGGCGTCGTGCTTGATCCTCCTAGCTACGGCCACGGCCCCAAAGGCGAACCGTGGGTGTTTTTTCAGCACCTGCCCGAATTGCTCCAGGCGTGCCACGAGTTGATGGCGGAAAACGGTCGGTTCGTGCTATGCACATCGCACACAACCGGCGTTGCGGGGGACAACCTGGCCGAGATGGTTCGGCCGCTGTTGCCGCGAGCAACCGTGCAGTCGTGCCTCATGCAGCTTGGCCGGACGAACGGCGCGTTACTGCCCGCCGGCGAGGCGTGCCGCCTGTCGGTGGACCGGTGAAATTGGGCAATTCTTGCCGGCGCCGCCGACTCTGACGGCGCATGCCAGGACCACCATTAGGCGTGATTCTGACCAGGCGGGACAAACTAGGGGGACGGTATCTGCTGGGGATAATTTGTCCGAAATCTGCGTCGTACCGTTCGATTAAGGAATTAACAGGAACCATCGAACCGGGCGATTCGGCGAAGTGAGCCCATGGCCACACTCGCTGGCGCTGCCGTTTTGGCGCTACAAGGAAGTAGAGCGCGGCAGGTGTCGCAGTGCTTGGATCGATGCGGGGCGGCGCATGGCCCTCTTGCGGAACCACTTTCGAGCAATCCTTGCGGTGCTGGCCGCGAGCTGGCCGTTGGCGCCCGGTGTCTTGGCTACGGACGCCGCATCTCCCAACGTCAGCATCGGCGGCGCCAGCAACATCTCGGTGGTCGGCGTTGAACCGACCGACCTCAGCGACAACTCCCCCGCGCCTTCGGCGGTGAGCAGTCCTTCGCAAGCCAGCGTTTCGCCAGCCGATGCCGCGCCGGCCGTGAGCGCCGTGGCCGATGCGGCCGAGGCCCTGGGCGGGCTTGTCCAGCAACCATCCGACTCGCCTTCCCCGTTGCCCGATGCGGAGGAAATCCGCGAGCGTTATCCCAATGGCGTCGTTCGACTGATCCGGCACGTGGTGCAGGACGAGCGTGGCAACTATGTCAACCACGGTCCCTGGACACTCTACGAAGACAACGGCCAGGTGATTGCTCAAGGTCAATTCGAACGCGGAGCGATGCACGGGCCGTGGCGCAGGATTTTTCAGTCCGGACAAGGCGAGATGTTTCGCGGTCCGCTCTATCAGAAGTTTTCCCCGCCCTTCACAGCCGAAGCGACGTTCGACCACGGCCTATTGGACGGCGACTGGATCGTCCGCGATGCGGAGGATCGGCTGGCCAGCCGTTGGCAGTTTGACCGCGGCCAGCGGCACGGCTTGTGTCAGTGGTGGTTCGCCAACGGCAAGCCGTGGCGCGAGGCCAATTACCACAACGGCCGCTTGGACGGAGACGTGCGGCAGTGGACCGCCGACGGCGAGTTGGAGCTCGAACAGCAATACCTTGGCGGGCGGCGCCGCGACGTAGCGGTCGATTGGCACGCCCCGGACAAGAAAAAGTCTGAGGCCGAAATGCTGCTCAAGCGCGAAGTCGTTCAATATGAGTACGACTTCTTAGACGGCTTGGCCCGGCATCAGATATTGGCTCGCGAGGGGCGCGACGAGCGAAACGGCCGATGGACCGCCTGGTTTGAATCGGGTCAGCGGCAGCTCGAGGGACGATACGAGCACGACGTTCCCGCTGGAACGTGGACTTGGTGGCATCCCAATGGCCAGCTCGCTTTGCAGGGCGACTACGTGGAGGGGCGGCAACACGGCGTCTGGACGTGGTGGCACGAAAACGGCCAGAAATCGATTGTGGGGCATTATCACGCGGGGCAACAGTCGGGCGATTGGACCTGGTGGAGTCCGGCCGGTAAAGTCAAGGATCGCAAAGCCTACGTCGCCCGGCAACCCGGTCCGAGCGGCGCCGCGGCGCCGCATTCGGGCTTGCCTTCGCCGCGCCGCCCGCTGCGGCAGGCGCTGCGCAACGCGCCGCAGCGCTAACTCGCATCGAGCTGGCGGTCCGGTTCTCACGCCTTGACTTTGCGCCATGCCGTCGTCCGTCATCAGCAGCACGCAAAACCCTCGCGTTAAGGCGGCGGTGTTGTTGCGCCAAGCGGCCCGCCGCAAAGCTGCCGGGCGATTCGTCTTCGAAGGCGACCGAGAACTTGCCCGGGCGCTGGACGCGGGCGTGCACTGTGTCGAGGCGTTCTACCTCCCTAGCGCTTGCCAGACCGAACCGCGCCGGCTGCTGCTCGCCCGACTGCATGCCCAGGGATGTGAAACGCACGAAACCACCGATCGCGTGTTCGAGAAACTCGCGTTTGGCCAGCGGCACGAAGGGATCGTCGTCGTGGCATTGACGCCGCGCATTGAGCTGCACAACCTGCAACTGCCCCCGGCGCCGTTGGTGGCCGTGTTGGAAGGGGTCGAAAAGCCAGGCAACCTGGGGGCGGTGATGCGCAGCGCCGATGGGGCGGGCGTGTCGAGCGTCGTCGCGGCCGACTCGCGGACCGATCTGTTCAATCATCACACGGTTCGCAACAGTCTGGGGACCGTGTTTTCGACCCCGGCGTGCGCGGCGGCGTCCAAAGACGTTCTCGCCTGGTTGCGAGGGGGCGGGTTGCAAATTCTGGCGGCTCGCTTGGACGCGTCGCAACCGTACACCGAGATCGACATGCGGCGACCGACGGCAATCGTGCTCGGAAGCGAGGCCGCCGGCCTGTCCGATGTCTGGCGAGGGGCCGAAGTGACGCCGGTTTGCATCCCGATGCGCGGCGCGGCCGACAGCCTGAACGTCTCCACCGCCGCGGCCGTGCTGTTCTACGAGGCGCTACGGCAGCGGGGGGCGTGAGGTTACGCCGTCGCGCCGCCGTCGATCACAAACGTCTGGCCGGTGACGTAAGCCGCTTCCTCCGAGGCGAGGTACAACGCCATGTGGCCGATCTCGTCCGGTTGGCCGATGCGGCGAATCGGCTGCGTCGACTCGACCGCCTGCATGGCGCCGGGATCCTTCCAAAAATACTCACTGAAATCGGTCTGGATCAGGCCCGGCGCGATCGCGTTCACGCGAACCTTGAACGGCCCGAACTCGCGAGCCCAGGAGCGCGTCATCATCAGCAGGCCCGCCTTGGTGAAGCTGTAGGGGATGCCCAACGGTTGCGGCTCGAGGCCCGCCACCGACGCCAGGTTGACGAT
>CAYWTU010000296.1:0-5767 GCA_964461275.1 uncultured Pirellulales bacterium
GCCGCTCCTGGCCCGCTGCGGATGGACCGCTGCGTTGCGGCCGATGCGCGGGCAAATGGTGTTGTTGAACTGCGGCCGGCGCCGGCTGACGCGGATTATCAACGATGGGCCGCGGTACGTCGTGCCCCGCGACGACGGTCGGGTGTTGGTCGGGTCGACCGAAGAGGACGTGGGATTCGATTGCCGCACGACGGCCGAAGCGACGCAAGACCTACTGAAGTTGGCGCTCGACTTGGCGCCCGGTCTGCGAGACGCAGCGCTCGAACGAACATGGGCCGGCCTACGCCCCTTCGCGCCGCAAGGCTATCCGTATTTGGGCCGGCTCCCGGACGTGGCCAACGCCTTCGTCGCCTGCGGCCACTTCCGCAGCGGCCTGCAGCTTTCGACCGGCACGGCCGTGCTTCTGGCGCAGCTCATTCGCGGCCAAGAGCCGGAAATTTCCCTCGCCGATTTCGAGGCCGGGCAGGGCGATTGAAAAAACCACACGGTCGCCGACGGCCCTATCAACCCTCTGGGTCGGTCTCCAAGAATCCTTGAATTTTCGCCGCAATCTCGTCCCGCACCCGGCAAAAGACGGCGAGGCGCTCGTCGTCCGTGCCTACCGCGGCAGGCGGGTCGTCAAACGGCCAATGCAGCGCTGGCGTCCCTCCCGCCACAACTGGACAACTCGCCCGGGCCGGCTCGCAGACGGTGATCACCAGATCGATTGGCCTGGATGGGTCGGAAGCCTCTCGTGCCGCGTCCGACAGCGCCTGGTCGATCGACTTGCTGACGTGGCCCGAGATGTCAATGCCCGACTCGCGCATGACTCGCACGGCCCAGGGATGAACCTCGCCCGACGGTCGCGAGCCCGCCGAGTAAACCCGCCAGCGTTCGCCGCTAAGGCGTCGCCAATGTCCTTCCGCCATCTGCGATCGGCAACTGTTGCCGGTGCACACGATCAGGACTCCGCGCTTGTTTTCAGCCATTTGAATCTACGCCTGGTCGCGGCGGTGCAGTAGGTGGGGTCGCTGGGCTGGCCATCGCTAGACTACCCGCCGCGGTCCCAAGCTGGTATAGGACGGTAAACATCGACCGCAGGCAGCGCCCCATGACCGAGCTCACGAACCGATACCTGGTCCCGTTTCACCCCAAGCGGGTGCCGCACCACTTTACCGACGTGTTGATTGTCGGTGGCGGGCTGGCCGGTCTGCGGGCCGCCATGGCCTGCGACGGCCGTCTCAACGTCCTGGCCGTCACCAAAGACAAGTTGCCGCAGTCCAACAGCAACTACGCGCAAGGCGGCATCGCCGGCGTGTTCGATCCCGAGGACCACTTCGAAAACCACATCGAGGACACGCTCACCGCCGGCGGCAGTCTATGCGACCGGGCGGTGGTCGAGATGGTGGTCCGCGAAGCCCCAAAACGGATCGAGGAACTGATCGAGTTGGGCGTCCACTTCGATCAAGAGCCCGGAGGCTTGGCCTTGGGCAAGGAAGGGGGCCACAGCCACTCGCGGATTGTCCACGCCTTGGGCGACGCCACCGGCCGCGAAGTGATGCGCGGCGTGATCCAACGTGCCCAGCAGATGCCCGAACTGGAAATCTGGGAAGACACCTTCACGCTCGATCTGTTGACGCACGACGGCGCCTGCCGCGGAGCGCTCGTTTGGAATCACCAGCACGGCAAGACGCTGGTGTGGGCCAAACAGACGATCCTCTGCACCGGCGGAGTGGGGCAGGTCTATCGCGAAACGACCAACCCTGCCGTGGCCACCGGCGACGGCCTGGCGATGGCCTACCGCGCCGGCGCCGAAGTTCGCGACATGGAATTCATGCAGTTCCATCCCACGGTGCTCTATGTCGCCGGAGGCGCGCGGCATCTGATCACCGAGGCGGTCCGGGGCGAAGGCGCCTACCTGGTCGACCGTACCGGACATCGCTTCATGCCCGAGTACGACCCGCGGGGCGAGCTGGCCCCGCGCGACGTCGTCAGTCGGGCCATTGCCACCCAAATGGAAAAGACGCAGCACCCCAACGTCTATCTGGCGCTGGCCCACCTGGAGGCCGACCGGGTCCGCGCTCGCTTTCCCGGCATCGCCGAGTTGCTCCGACAATTCGACCTGGATCTGGCCAAAGATTGGATTCCGGTCCGTCCCGGCGCGCATTACATGATCGGCGGGCTGACGGTCGCTCTCGAAGGGCGCACTACGCTGCCGGGGCTGTGGGCGGCGGGCGAAGTGACTTCCAGCGGCCTGCACGGCGCCAACCGCCTGGCCTCGAACAGCCTGCTGGAGAGCCTGGTCTACGGGGCCCACGCCGGCGAAGGGGCCGCCGCCGTCGCCCGACAAATACCCGACGACTTCCGCGGGTTGCCGCTGGAGAACGATCGCCTCGAAGTCACCGACGAGGCGCTCGACCTGGCCGACATCCGCAACTCGCTCAAGAGCCAGATGTGGCGGAGCGTGGGCATTCGACGCGACCGGGCGGGCATGAACCAGGCTCAGGAGAATGTCGAGCGCTGGTGCCGCTACGTGTTGGGTCGCCAATTCCAGAGCCCCGACGGCTGGCAATTGCAAAACTTGCTCACAGTGGCCCGAATCATGATCGCCGCGGCGCTGCAGCGCGAAGAGACCCGCGGCGTGCACCTGCGAGCCGATTTTCCCCGCCTCGACGACGTACACTGGAACCGGCGACTCTGTTTCCGACGCGATTGATTGTCCCGGTCCGCTGGCATGAGAACGTCGCCTTCATCATGCCCAAGGGGTGCTAGCAGGCTTTGCCGCTGCGCTCCACGCCACGTTCGGGCGTCCCACATTCCGGCGCCATCGTCACCGGTTGGTTCATCGACGAGTTCGGCACCAGGCAAAGAAACCTCAGCGGCGCGTTGCCCGTGTTGCGAAATTGATGGACCTCATCGGGACGAACGAACACCACATCGCCGGCCCGCAGCGGATGCGGGGTGTCCCCTTCTAGAACCTCGCCCTGGCCTTCCAGCACGAACACCTCGTGCTCGTACGGGTGATGATGGCGCGGCGTGTAGCCGCCGGGGGCCACCTCGAACTGTCGCATGGCGAAATTGGGCGCCCCTTGGGCCTGGCCGACGAGCCAACGGACCGTGCAGCCGTGCGAACCTTCCATGGTCACGGGCTGCGACGGAGTGTCCTGGGCGGGTTGAACGTGCATAACGGTCTCCTTTCAATCGTAACGTCGCAACTGAATAGTGTACGCGGATAGGCGAAACGCCACGCCAGTTTCGCCCGCACGTCGGGAGTCGCTCGCTCGCGGTCGATGGGACTTAATGCACGCGCGCCGCCAACTCCAGCGCCCGCGCGATGTTGCGCTGCGCCTTCTCGCGACCCAAAATGGCCAGGCAATCGAACAGGCCCGCGCCGACCGCCTTGCCGGTGCTGGCGACGCGCAGCGCGTGAATCACGTCGGCCAGTTTGATCCCCTCGGCCTCGACGAAGCTATGCACCGCCGCTTCCAGCGCCGCCGGCGCGTACGGTTCGACGGCCAGGAGCTTGTCCGCTAATCGCGTCAATCGATCCCGAGAAGCGGCATCGCCCAGCCGTTTGGCCAGGGCCTCGGCGTCATAGTCGATTGACTCCTTCAAAAACGGTTCGGCATAAGCGATGATGTCGCCGCTGACTTTGAGCCGGTCGCCGGCCGCCTCGATCACCCGCGCCAGCGTTTGTCGCTCGCCGGCGGAAATTGGCGTACCTGTCAGCCCCGCACGCTCGACGAAGGGAATCATGCGATCCACTTTCTCTGCCGTGGAAAGCTGCCGCATGTAGTGGTCCTGGAACGACCACAGTTTCTTGGGATCGAAGCTGGCGCCCGCCTTGTTGACGCGCTCCAGCGAGAAGTTGTCGATCATCTGCTGCAACGTGAGAAACTCGGTCTTGTCGTCCAGCGACCAACCCAGCAGCATCAGGTAGTTGAGGATCGCCTCGGGCAGGTAGCCCACCTGTTCGTAAAAATCGACGATCACCGGATTGAACGTGTCGGCCGTTGTAGTCAACCCCAGCGCCGCCGCGATGGCTAGTCCATGTTCGGCCACCTGGGCAAAGTCGCGGTTCTTCAGATACTTGTCCAGCTTCCGCTTGGAGAGCTTGTTCTTGCTGCCCGGCTCGGCCACGAACGGCAAATGGGCGTACTCGGGCAACTCGTAGCCCAGCGATTGGGCGATGAAAATCTGCCGCGGCGTATTCGATAGATGCTCTTCGGCCCGGATGACGTGCGTGATTTTGAAATCGTCGTCGTCCACGACGCTGGCCAGGTGGTATAGACAACTGCCGTCGGCCCGCTGAATCACATGGTCCTGTTCGCGAGCCCACTCGAATTCGACGTTGCCCCGGATATGGTCGGCAATGACCAGCGTCCCCTGACGCGGCATCTTCAGCCGCACCACCGCCTGCCGGCCTTCGGCCTCGAACCGCGCTCGCTCGGCCGGTGATTCAGCCATCCAGCGGCGGCTGTAAAGAAACGGCCGCTTTTCTGCCTGGGCCGTTTCGCGCTCGGCCTGAATCTCATCGCTCGTGGCGTAGTCGCGATAGGCGCATCCATCGGCCAGCAGGCGATCCACGGCGGCCTGATAGCGCTCGTGGCGCTGCGACTGATAGTAAGGAGCATACGGCCCTCCAACTTCGGGCCCTTCGTCCCAATCGATGCCCAGCCAGCGAAAGCCGTGTAGGATCGGCGCCAAGGCCGTCTCGACGTTGCGTTGCTGGTCGGTGTCGTCGATTCGCAGAATGAACTGACCGCCGTTCCGCCGAGCGAACAGCCAGCAGAACAGCGCGGTTCGCACGCCTCCAATGTGCAAATAACCGGTGGGGCTGGGAGCGAAACGGGTGCGAACGGACATGGTCTGATTCCGATGAGGCAAGGCGACGGTTAACTGCCGGGCATGCGCCAGCAGGTCGTCCACGCAGCGAGTTGGTGGAAGCCCACGATTGTAATGACCGCCGACTGTTTTGGCGTGGGGCGCGTCCGGCCGCCGGCCTCGGACGCGGGGGACTCGCCGACGAGCGCAACACTTTGGATTCCACGCGCGCACGGTTTCCCGCTACGATGGCGAGCGCTTCGCCGTTGTGCCCTTCCACCCAAGGCGCCGTCACCATGCCTGTGCAAAATTCCCCCCGCGCTCAATGCTATCGAACGGCTTTCGAGTTCGCCGCTGGGCAGCTCGAACGGACCTTGGCGCAATATCCCGACTACTTTCCCATCTACACCCACCGCGGGCGCTGGAAGCACTCGGGCGAATTGTGGACCGATTGGACCGGCGGTTTCCTGGCGGGGATGCTCTGGACGATGGCCCGGACGTACGGCGGGCCTTGGCGTGCCCGGGCCGAGCGCTATTCGGCATTGTTGGCGCCGCGGCAATTCGACCGCCACGTCCACGACCTGGGGTTCATCTTTCTCAACTCGTATTTGCCTTGGTTCCAAGCCTCCGCGGAGGCGGACAAACAGGCCGTCGTCGTGCAGGCCGGCCGGACGCTGGCCCTGCGATTTCAACCGCGCGGCGGCTACTTGTGCTCGTTCATTGGCCCTCAATCGCTGTTCATCGACATCATGATGAACGTGCCACTCATCTTTTATGCCGCGAACGAAACGCAGGATGCCAACTTGCGGCGCGTGGCCGAAGCCCACTGTCGCACGACTCGCGACACAATCGTGCGTCCCGACGGTTCGACCGCTCACGAAGGAATTTTTGATCTGGCGACCGGCCAGTTTTTGCGCCAGACGACGCACCAAGGTTTGCGCGACGACAGCCGGTGGGCTAGAGG
>CAYWTU010000297.1:0-5739 GCA_964461275.1 uncultured Pirellulales bacterium
CTACGTCGCGGTAATGTGACAGATCGCCGACCAATTCGAAGCGATACTTCTTGCCGCTGCACCCCGGCAGCGCTAGCGATGCAATCAGAGTCCAAACCAGCCACGCCCGGCCGCGCCGCAAACACCGCCCCGGCCAGTTCCAAGCGCGCAGCATCGGCCGCAAGGTCCGGACCGTCATCGGAGCTAGATGGTGACAAAGTGGCATGGACGAACGATAAAACCGGGCGCTCGGCCGCCGTCCCCAAGGGGATGCAACACCCCTGGCGCAGCGTGCGCGCAGGCCGGCGGTTCGACTGTCCTGATATCGGCGTCAGGACCGTTAAACTTGGAGAAATCGGCAAACTCAGCGCAACTTGTCCGGGTCATGTGCTTGCCGCCAGTGGCCAAGCGTCCGCCGTCGCCGCAGATTGACTCACGGGCCCGTCAATCTGCACAAGATGCGAAAAAAACCGGTCCAGTCTGCCTATAATGCAAGGAGCCCCGCCTTGCTCCTAATCGGGTCGTCCCAACTCATTGTCCGTCTACTTGGCTGGTATCCATGGCTGAACACGCGCCGCGTCTGAAGGTGCTGGGACAGACCGCCACAGCCCATTTGGCGATCGCCAAAGGCCTGTACCAAAGGGGGCTCTATGGCCAGGCGCTGTCTGAGTTGGACCGCATTTTGCAAGACAACCCCGAACTCCCCTTGGCTCACTTTCTCAAAGGGGTAATTCTTTCCCGACTTTGCGACTACGCCGCCGCCGAACGATCGCTGTCGGACGCGGTGGCCTTGGACGACGCGATGTATCCGGCCTGGGTCGGTCTGGCGTTCGCCCGGCAGGAACAGGGCCAGCACCGCCACGCGCTCTCGGCTATCGAGCGCGGCCTGCAAGTCGAACCCAAGGATGCCAATGGCCACCTGATGCGCGGCACCATTCTGGCGGCGCTGGGAAAGAAACGCCGAGCCATCGGCGCCTTTCAAGACGCGCTTAAATACAATCCTCAATTGACGCTGGCTCGCTACAAACTCGGCCGTTTGCTGGCCGAAGATGGCCGGACCGACGAAGCGATCGCGCAGATCGTCACGGCGATGCGGCTCAACCCGCTCAACGCCGAGGCCCGGATGGCGCTGGGCGATGTTTACCGCTCCCAAAGAAAATATGTCGAGGCCGTGCGCGAGTACCGGGCGGCCTCGGAAATCGCTCCGCAACAGGCCGAGCCGCATGCAAGAATTGGCGAAGTGTTTCTACAGGAGGGGCTGCAGCAGGAGGCGCTGGCGGCGTTTCGCACGGCAACGCGGCTCAACCCCAAACACGTCGACAGCTTCTTGAGCATCGCCCGCATCTACTTGCAACAGGACCGCGACGCGGAAGCCCTGGAAATGGTCCGCGCCGCCCACGAAGCCGACCGTTTCTATCCGGTAACCAAGCAACTATTGGCCGAGGTGGAGGCGCGCGTCGCGTCGCAGCCAAGTCTGCCCCGCGAATCTCTGCGCGACGTGGCGGCGCAGATCGTATCCGTCGAGGAATCGATTTCAGGAGTAGCTGCTGGATCGACAGAACAGTCCGAGGGAAGCGTCGAGGACGAACCGCGACACGCCGACCAGCCGACCGACGAGCCGTACATGACCCCTGCTGCGCCGTCGCCGCAGGTGGCGCGGCCCTCGGTCGACGAATTCGAGCTGCCAATGTTGGATGAACCTTCGAGCAAGGTAAGCGAGGATTCGCTTTCGTCCAACTCGGCCCTCGACGACTTATTGGAGTTGACAAGCGTTGAGGAATTTGTGGCCGAGGAAACCGACGCGGCGCCGGTTGGGCCGGAGTTGCGATTCGACTCGGCCCACGAGCCGATCACGGGACCGGTGTCGGAGGAAATCTTGCTGGTGGCCGATAAGGCCGACTCGTCGTTGCCGTTGGAGTTGCCCAAGCCGCCCACGATGAATCTCGAGCCGCCGCCCGAAATGCCACCGTTGTTGGAGCTGCCCAGCAGCGAACTGGCGAACAGCGAACTGGCCAACAGCGAGACCGAGCACGGCGGCGATCCGCTTGACGTTCTGTTCGAGCCTGATTCATCAGGTGAGCCGTTCCCGGCAGCCCGCGCATGGGACGATGTTCCGCCTGCGCTGAACGACGCGGTCGCCGCGGCGCAGCCCGCAGCGGACGAGTCGGCTTTGCGGGCAATGGAGGCGGTGGTAGCCGAGCAGCCGGCCGTCGACGAAGCGGCGACACGCGAAGAATCGCTTGAGACGGAGTCGGTCGAGGAAATGGAGTTCGACCAACCGTCGATCGAACCCAACGTGGAGGAATTCGCCGATGCGGCGCCAGCAGAAGTGGACTATTTAGCGCTGGCCAAACAGCAGATGCAAGCCGGCCAATCGAGCGACGCGTTGGTGTCCGTGGAACAGGCGCTGCACCGAGCGCCCGACGCGATGGCGTCTCGCCAACTCAAGGGGATCATTTTGACCCAAGTTGGCGAGTTGGATCAAGCTCGCGATTGGCTCAAAGAGACGCTACGGATTGCGCCCGACAACGAATCGTCCTGGCTGTTGCTGGCGCGCGTGTACGAGGAAACGGGACAGACCGACAGCGCGCTGAAGTGTTTGGATCGAGCGTTGTCACTCGATCCACGCCGGGCGGCAACGCACGTGGCGCTGGGGAACATCTTGGCTGGCCTAAACCGCACGGACGAGGCGATCGCCGCCTATCGCACGGCGCTGCGTTACGATCCGGCGCTGAACGCCTCGCGCTTCAAGATTCGCCATCACTGGTCCGGCGTCGAGCAGCGCCAACCTCGACCATAGGCCGCGCCATGTCACGCGTTGCGGCGATAGCAGGTTTGCCGCGAATTGCAAATGGATTTTTTTCTGCGTCAGTGCGCTTCCCGACATTTGCAGGAATTGAGCTTGACAACGCGCCGTTCGATCGCAAAATGAGCCCTGTCTTGGCGGTCGTTGATTCTGATGGATCGACGCACCGAGATGCGTTGTCCGCCGGGCTCGAAGGATTGATTTTCCCTCTGTCGCGAAGGCGACAGATTATTTTCCAACGGGACGATTGTTGTCCGGTTGGGTTTGGCGCCTCGCTGAGGTTGCGCGCCAATCGCGTTGGGAAAATTGCTTTCGACCTTGTGTGATTGCCGGCGCAGTCGTGCCGTGCCCTCCTGGATTGAGGTCTGCCCTGGGCTTTTGGCTTGGGGGGCGAAACCGTAAGGATCGAATTCGGCGACGTCGTTCGTGGCATGGGATGCCCCCCTCAAGATTTTTTCGGCTGAGATGCTTTGTCACGCCAGGTTCTAAACTGGCGCCCTCCGGTGACAAGAATCCCGAACCAGGCGTTGTTCCGCATTTAGGCCCTTCCCTCGCCGGTTACTTCGTTCGGGCGACTGGGGGATTTCCCGGCGTTCGAGGACGCATGGAAACGGCCGCCGCATGGCTTCCTACTTGCTCACCTCTTGTTTGTATACAAAGACCCGTTCACGCGGTTCAGTTACACCAGCGTCCACGCCTGCCGCGCTGCAGATTTCGATGCGACCGGCGGTTGCCATTCGACGCTCGAAAAATCGGTCGGTAAGATACGATCCACAGATTCTGGTGAGGAGGCAAAAAAAACTACCCGCGTCCATACAGCCCAGCCGCCAGTCGTCGCATGCCTTTGAGCCACCGCTGGTGATCCTGGGCCTTGCGCTGCACGTACTCGGCCACCTCGGCGTGTGGCAAGATCAAAAACCGCTCCTCCGCCAGCGCCTGGAGCACGCACTTGGCCACTTCTTCCGGCTCCAGTGCGCCGTTGCGCAAGAACACGGCCATCGGGTCGTCCACCGCATGGATCATATTGGTGTTCACTCCCAATGGGCATAGACACGAGACCTTGATGCCCAAGTCGCCGTAGTTGATGGCCAGCCATTCCGCGAAGCCGAGCGCGGCGAACTTGGTCGTCGTGTACGGGGCACTGGTGATCTGAGTCAGCAGTCCGGCGGCGGACGCGGTGTTCAATAGGTAGCCCTCCCCGCGCGCCAGCATTCCCGGCAGCACGGCCCGAGCGGCGTAAACGTGGGCCAATACGTTGACCTGCCAAATCCGCTCCCAATCGGCGTCTGAGGCGTTTTCCGTACCGCCCGTTTCGATTCCGGCGTTGGAGCAAAATAGGTCGATCGGGCCGTCGCGGTCGATCGTATCATCGACCAGTTGGCGCATGGCCCTTTCCGACCGAACGTCCACCGCCGCAGCACGGGCGCCAATTTCCTGGGCCACGGCCGCAGCGGCCTGCGCGTCCAAATCGGCCACGACGATCGCCCGGGCGCCCGCCTGGGCAAACGCACGGCACAGCGCCCGGCCAATGCCATTCCCGCCGCCCGTCACCACCACTACTTTTTCGCGCACGTCCATCGATCGCTCCCATTGTTGGGCCAGACATGGTTGGGCTAAAACGGTCTGTCCGTGTTCGGCCAATGGCCAAGTCCGACCACTGCACGGTACCGCAACCAGCGCCGCTTGTGTAGCACGCCCGGCGAACTCCACTTATGAATGCCGCCCCGCCTTCTTCGTATCCAGCGCCCTCCGACAACGCCCCAGCCAAGGGCGGTACGCCGCCGCATGCCGCCGCTGCCGAAGCGGTGGCGGCATGGGCCGAGGTCGATTTTCGAAATGGCGCCGACGAGGCCACGGTTGAACGCAACCGACGACAGTACGGTTGGAACGAGTTGTCCCAGGCACAAGCCACACCCGCCTGGCGGCGTTTTTTGCGACAGTTCACCGAACTGGTGATTTGGATTCTGATCGCTGCCGCCGTCATCGCGGGCGCGTTGGGCGAATGGATCGACACGGCCGCCATCTTGGCCATGGTGTTGCTCAACGGCATCCTCGGCTTCCTACAGGAAGAACGGGCCGAACGGGCGCTGGCCAGTCTCAAGGGCCTTTCGGCCCCCACGGCCCGCGTCCGCCGCGATGGGCAGGTGCGGTCAATTCCCTCGCGCGAGCTCGTCCCCGGCGATATTCTGCTGCTCGAGGCGGGGGACCACGTTGCCGCCGACGCACGGCTATGGCAATCGTTTTCCTGCGAAGCTCAAGAGGCAGCGCTCACCGGCGAATCGGCGCCAGTGCCCAAGCACCACGATGTGCAATTGGCCCCGGATACGCCGCTGGCCGACCGCCGCAACATGCTTCACCAAGGAACCGTGCTGACCTCAGGTCGGGCCGAGGCGATGGTCACCGCGACCGGCATGAACAGCGAACTGGGCCGAATTGCCGGCATGTTGCAGCATGCCGAGCGCGAGCGGACACCGCTGGAACGAAGAATGGGCGAACTGGGCCGGGTGCTGATCGTCGTGTGCCTGGCGCTGGTCGGCGTCATCTTTGCCATCGAGATGTCGCGCGGCGGACGGCTGCACGAGGTTTTTTTGCGGTCGATCAGTCTGGCGGTCGCGGCCGTACCGGAGGGGCTGCCGGCGGTGGTCACGATTTCGCTGGCCCTTGGTCTGGAGCGCATGGTTCGCCGCAACGCGCTGGTCCGCAAGCTGCCGTGCGTTGAGACGCTGGGAAGCGTCACGGTTGTCTGCTCGGACAAGACCGGCACGCTAACCCGCAACGAAACGACCGTCCAGCGCGTGGTCACCGCCGCGGCGGAATACGACGTGTCGGGCGTAGGGTACGAACCGGTCGGCGCCTTCACCCGCCGGGTCGATTCGACGCCGATCGTCGGCTCGCCCGTCGACTCGCCTGCCGCCGCGGCCGACGACGACCTGCAGATGTTGCTCCGAGTTGGC
>CAYWTU010000298.1:0-5733 GCA_964461275.1 uncultured Pirellulales bacterium
GTTTGGCTTTGGTGACGTCGAGGCCCACGTTGTGTTGGAGGAAGCGGCACAACCGGCGGGCAAGGCATCGCGTCGTCCGATCCGACCGCGGCCCATCGAGTCGGGCTCGAACCGGGCCAGCGAGCTGTTGGCCTTTGCGGCGGCCACGAAGGAAGAATTGCATGAGCGGATCGCCGAGGTGTTGCGGTTCTTGGAGAACGATCAGACTAGTCCGACGCTGGCCGACGTGGCCCTGAGCCTGTCGCTGCGGCTGGACCTATCGCAGCCGGTGAAATTGGCGGTGATCGTCGAGAACCTGGCGGCCGCCCAGCAACGCCTGGCCGAGTGTCTGGCAAAACTGGGTGACGGGACGCTGGTAACCGAAACGTCGGTCACCGACGATAGCGCGGTGTACTTCGCGGCCGACGCCGCCCGGCACGAAGGCAAGCTGGCGCTGGTTTTTCCTGGGATGGGTTTCCCGGGGTTGATCGGCAACTACCCCGACCACTTGATGGAATTGTGCCTGCACTATCCCGAGGTGCGGTCCGAGTTCGACTTCTTCGAGAACCGAGACCGCCATCCGGACGACACGACGCCGACCAGCGCGGTCTTCTCGCCTCCGGCCAGCCTGCCGGAAGAATTTCGTGCCAAGCTCAAGTCGCGCCTCGCGCCCCCGAAGGTCGACGAGGATCCAGGCCGACCGCAGGAGGCCAGCGAGCGTTACTTGGCCGCGATGGGCGTGACGCTGAGCAACTGGGTCGGCTGGCGATTGATCGAGAAGTTGGGTATCCCGGTCGACATGGTCACCGGCCAAAGCCAGGGCGAAATGGCCGCCGTTTGCGTGGCCGGCATGGCCGACTTCCACGAGACGGCGCCTAGTTTTTGGAAGGTACTGAACGTCGATCCGCGCAACGTCGACGGGCACCGGCTGGCGTTCGCCTGGACCAGCGCCGAAAAGGTGGCTCCGATCTTGGCCGACACGCCGGGAACCTATCTGGCGATCTACATGGCGCCCGAGGGAATCATCATGGGAGGCGCCCGCGAGGGGCTGTTGGCGGTCGGCGAAAAGCTGCGCGAAGAGCAGATTCTGTTCCAACTGCTGCCCTACCCGGCCATTCACACGCCGGCCCTCAGCCACCTGCGCGACGAGCTGTTGACCACGTTGGGCGACACGGCATATGAAATGCGGCCGCCGAAGATCGACATGTATTCCTCGATCTTGGCAGATAAATATCCCGCCGATCCCCAGGCGGTTCGCGAAACGCTCATGCTCAATATCGATCAGCCGCTGCGCATCTGGCAGACGATTCGCAAAATGCACGAAGACGGGGCCCGAATTTTCGTACAGGTGGGCGGCGGGCACATGGCGGCACACATGGAGCGGCTGTTGCCCGAAGGTTCGCGGGTCGTCACCGCGGCGCTGGACATTGACACCCGCAACCCGCTCACGCAGCTCAATCACTTGTGTGCGATTCTGCTGACCAGGGGCGTACCGATCAACCTGGGGATGTTGTTCGAGTATCGCCATCCGCGGCGGCTCGATTTCACTTCGCCACAGCCTTTGCCCACGCCGCCGCGCTCGGCCGTGCCGCTGCGGATCGATTGGTCGCCGCTGTACAGTCCCAATGTGCCGCCCAAGCCTGCCAGCGTTGCGCCAAGCCCGGACGCCGCCGCGACAAGGTCGGCTGCCGCAACGCACGTCGAAGCATTTCCGGCGAGCCAAGACGTGGCAGCGGAGCCGGAATTGTCGACCGCAGAGCCGATCGTCGTGGCAGGGCTCGATCCAGAATTGCTCAGGCGCTTGCCGGTGGTGGGCAATGGACAGGTTGTGCATTTCGTGCCCGAGGAAGCCTTGGCGATCGAGCGGGGCATGGACCTGGACAACGATCTGTTCTTGGCCGACCACCTCTTCGTCTACGCGGACAAGCCGGTGGAAGACTGCCTGCCGATCTTGCCGCTGACATTCAGCCTGGAGTTCTTGGCCGAGGCGGGGGCGTTGCTTTCGCCGGGGATGGGACTGATCGGATTTGAAGAGGTTCGTGGGCTGCGCTGGACCGGATTGCGAAACTGCCGCCGGACCGACCTGCGGATCGAGGCCCGTGTTCGCTCGACCGATGCCGAGACCGGCGTTCGTCGCGTCGAGGGGAAGTGGATTTTCGAGGGTAAGCCGAGCTTTACGGCGGTGGCGTTGTTTGCACCGTATTACCGGCAGGACGTGCGAATGGAAATGGCCGACGACGGGGGGGCCACCCCCTGGCCGATCACGCTCGACCAGGTGTACGGCGAGCGGTACATGTTCCACGGGCCGACGTTCCATGTCGTCTCGGAGATGTCCGCCTTCGGCAACCCCAGCGCGCGGGCCAAGTTGCGCGTGCTGCCCAAAGATCGGCTCTTGGCGTCGTGTCCCGATCCGATTCTGATCACCGACCCCTATCTCATGGACGGAATCGGCCAGGTGGTGGGATTGTGGTCGATGATGCACGAACAGTACATCTTGCCCGCCACGGTCGACAAAATCGAGATTTACGGTCCCACGCCTCCGCTGGGAACGGACGCCCCGATTCGGATCGAGGTTTTGGAGTTTAATGCCGAGACCAAACAGATTCGCTGCAACATTGAAATCGAAGACGGTCAAGGCAACGTGTGGGTTCGCGTGGTCGGTTGGACCGAATGGATCCTGAAGTGGACCACACGTTACGCCGACGCCACGAGACTGCCCGGCCGATATCTGATGTGCGAGCAACTGGCGCTGGCGGGCCTGCCGCGAGACGCGGTGTGCATGAAGGTGACGAGGAAAGATTTCACAGGCATCGATTTGGACTGGGCGGCGCGGATTTTCTTGAACGAAGCGGAGCTGCCGCAGTACTGGGCCATCGACGACTCCAAGCGCCGGCGTGAAATGTTGCTTTCGCGGGTGGCGGCCAAGGACGCGGCCCGACTGTGGTCGGCCTCCCGGCAGGGGGCCGCTTATCGCCATCCGGCCGAGATGACCGTCGAACACGATTCGCGCGGCGCCCCGGGGATGGCGAGCGCCGACGGCGCGGCCTGGCCCAACATCAGCTTGTCGCACGCGGCCGACGCCGCGGTGGCCATTGCCTGCGACGGCCCAGTGGGAATCGACATTGAACCGGCGCAACGCTCGACCGCAGAAATCCTGCCGACGTTCGCCACCGCCGACGAACAGGCAATCGTCGAAGACTTGGAGCGGACGGCGCCAGAAGAGAATTGGGCCACGCGGCTGTGGTGCGCCAAGGAGGCGGTGGCCAAGCTGCTCAAGGCCGGGCTGGAAGGTCGCCCCAAGGATTACGAAGCGGTCGACGCCGACGCGGACGGCGCCTTCGTGCTTCGTTACGAGCCCACCGGAGCACGCTATGGCGTCCACACGGTGCGGCACGACGGGCTCATCATCGCCTATACCACCGCGGTCGAGAACGTCTTGGCCGCCGCCGAGCAATCGAGCTAACTGCGGACGGTTCGCACGCAAACAACTTCCTTCACGAGCACTACTCCGATGGCGACCGACGCAAAATCCACCGCCGAGACCTTTCCCGCCGTCGACCTGAGCGAAGGCGAGGTGTCTTCGCGCCTGCGGTCGTTGCAGTTAGGCGATGCGGAACGGCGCGGGGGCGGTTCATCGCGCGGGCGTCGGTTCACCTGGGGCGTGATCTTGCTGGCGCTCATCGGCGGCGGGACGTACCTGGGGCTGACCGAGCTACGGAAGCGTGCGGCGGCCGCGGTGGTCGAGGTCGACGCCATTCGCCTGCCGGTCGATCCCACGCAAGAGACGCTGTTGGACCTGGTGGGTTATATCGTGCCGCGGAGCACGATCAGCATCTCGCCGCAGATTGGCGGCAAGCTGGTGGAGTTGCCGGTGGTGGAAGGAATGCGCGTCAAAAAGGGAGATCTGATCGCCCGCGTGGAGGACGACAGTTTCAAGGCCGACCTGCTGCAAGCCCGGGCCGCACACGAAACGGCCAAGGCGCGGTTGCAGGAACTCAAGAACGGCGCTTTGCCCCAGGAGATCGAGCAAGGCAGGGCGCTGCTCGACCAAGCCAACGCCCGGTTGGAACTGACCAAACGCAATTTGGAACGCACGACGCGGCTGCAGGAGACGAATCCGGACAACGTCACACAGTTGGAAATCGACCGGGTGGCGGCTGAAATCGCCGACGCGGCCGCCATGGTCAAGAGCCGTCAGGAGAGTTTGAAACTACTCGAGCAAGGGCCGCGGCCCGAATTGATCGCGGCGGCCGAGGCCGAAGTCGGACGGGCTGCCGCGCTGGTCGAAAAGGCCGAGTTTTGGGTCTCCAACGCGTCGATCTATTCGCCGATCGACGGCACGATCTTGCAACGCAAGGCCGACGAGGGCGAAAGCGTCCATCCCGAACTGATTATGACCAGCCTGTGCGAAATCGCCGATTTGTCGCAGCTTGAGGCGGAGGTGGATGTGCAGGAACAAGACCTGAAGAAAGTCCAGATTGGCAATCCATGCAAGATCATTCCCGACGCCTATCCCGACCGCACCTATCAAGGTCGGGTCGATCGCTTGCAGCCGGTGGTCAGCCGGCAGCGAGGCGTGGTGCAATCGCGAATCACGGTGGTTGATCCCGACGAGTATCTGCTGGTGGAAATGAATTGCCGCGTGATGTTTCTGCCGGCGGCTACGGCCGAACAAGAAAAGCCCAGGCCGCGCGTTCCCAAGCGTGCGCTCGTCAGCGATCAAGGTCAAACGTCCGTATTCGTGGCCGAGGCCGACGTGGCCCGGCGACGCACGGTGGAACTGGGGTCCGAAGAAGCCGACAGCGTCGAGATCGTGGCCGGTTTGATCGGAGGCGAACTGGTGCTCTTGCCCAACGGCCGTCCGCTGACCGATGGCCAGGCGGTGCGGGCAAAGACGGCCGACGCCGTCGCGGCGGACAACGCCACTTCGAGCGGGAAATAACGCATGGCGGAAGACATCGTCATCATCGACAACGTGGCCAAGCACTACTCGCGCGGCGCCGAGCGGGTGGAAGTGCTCAACGGCGTCAACTGGCGCATCGCCGACGGCGACTTCGTTGGCCTGATCGGCCCCAGCGGCTCGGGCAAGACGACGCTGTTGAACCTGATCGCCGGCTTGGACCAACCGACATTTGGACGGGTGATCATCGGCGGCGTGGAAATCAGCAAGCTGAATGAGTCGGAGATGGCCCGTTGGCGGACCAACGCGATTGGCTTTGTGTTTCAATTCTTTCACCTGATTCCCGTGCTGACGGCGTATGAAAACGTTGAACTGCCGCTGTTGTTGCTCAACATGTCGGCCGCCCGGCGGCGCGAGCAGGTGCTGAATGTGCTGAATCTCGTGGGGCTGGGCCATCGGATGCGGCACCGTCCGGGTCAACTCTCTGGCGGCGAGCAGCAACGGGTCGGCATCGCTCGAGCGCTGGTCACCGATCCCAAGCTGATCGTGGCTGACGAACCGACGGGCGATCTGGACACCAAGAAGTCGAAAGAGATCTTGGACTTGCTGTCGGAACTGCAGTCGGGTTTGAAGAAGACGATCTTATTGGTCACGCACGATATGACGGCCGCGGCGCGGGTGCGGCGGCTGGTGCGAATTGACAGCGGGGTGTTGTTCGAGGTGGCGGGCCACAAGCAGTCGGTCGGCGGCGGACTGGCCCGCATTGCGCCCGATACCGCGCCCGAACCGGCTGGTGACGAAGCGAATGACGAATCGCCCCCTCGGCTGTCCGTAATCTAGCGGTGACCAACGCA
>CAYWTU010000299.1:0-5717 GCA_964461275.1 uncultured Pirellulales bacterium
GACGTAGACAGGTCTTCGCGCATGAGCCCGCCGATGATCACAGTGCAGCCGTCGCGGACGATGACATTCGTCGTCACCTGGGTGACTTCCTTGTCGGGTAGCGTGAAGCCGCCGGCCACGCGGACCTGCCCTGTGGAGAGCTCCGGGTGAACCTCCATACGAATCAGACCGTCGGTGGAGATAAACGGCCGCAGTCGCAATTGCGCGCCGACTTCCAGAAACTGCACGCTTTGGGCGGTGCTGGTTTCGGTGACCGTGGTGCTGATGTAACCGAGTTGCGCGCCGATCAAAATCTCGGCCCGCTGCTTATTGAGGCACATCAGCCGAGGCGTGGCGATGACGTCGGTGTCGCCGACGGTTTCCAAAGCGTTCAGAAACGAACCCAGGCTGCTGTCTAGGAAGGCGTAACTCAGCCCGCCCGTGTAGTTGTACTGGCCGATGATGGCGCCGGTCTCACCGTTGGCCTCGCCGGTGCCATTGAGGGGCGCCTGGCGCGGCGTGCCGATGCCGAAGCGGACGTTGGGCTGATTGCGGAGCAATTCCCAATTGATGCCAAACTGGTTCTCGTCGTTCAGGTTGACCGACAGGATCATGGCCTCGATGGCCACTTGCGCCGGTCGGCAATCCACCTCATCGACGAGTTGGTCAATCTGCGCCAAGATCGCTTCATAGTCCTGCACTACAACCGCGTCGCCGGCGCCGAACGAATCGCCACCGGCATTGGAATTGTTGGTGGCGATGCCTATTTGGGCCGGAACCGTTACCGTGCACTTGCCGGTAGCCTCGGAGAGCAGCGGCTCTATGAATTGCTTCAAGTCGGCGGCCGCAATGTAGTTGGGGCGATAAACGCGGGTGTTGACTTGATCGATCGCCCGATCCTGGCTTTTAAAATCCTCGGGCGTGCCGACATAAATGAAGTTGCCGTCGCGCCGCGAAACGAAACCGGTCGAGCGCAGGATGGCGTCGAGCGCCTCGTCGATCCCCACGCCGTTGAGCGAGGCGGAAACCGTCCCTTCGACGCTGGGGCTGGCCAGGATGTTCTTGCCCCCCTGTTCGCTCAGCAATTCCAACACCCGGCGGATGTCTTCCTGCTGGATGTGGACGTAGAGCTTGCCGTCCCCTTCGTCCACGATCTGCAAATCCTCTTCCGGCTTGCGCGTGACCTTGGGTTTGGCAAGCGAGCCGGCCTTGGGGGCCGGCGCTTTGTCGGCGCTTGCCTTACGCTGGGGTTGATCGCCTTCGTCTTCTGGGACGGGGAGCGAGTCGTCCTCGTCGGACGGCGGGGCCAGCGACTGCTGGATCGAGGCGGCGACGCTTTGCAATTGCTGGATCAATGCCGGGTCTTGAAGTCCTGCCGGACCCTGCTTTTGTAGTCGCTCCAACAGCGTTCCTGCTGTGCTGCCGCCTTGGCCCCCATCGCCCGTGGCCGTCGCCTGTTCGAGCAATTCCATCATCTTAGAGAAGTCGGCGCCGCCCAAATTCAAAGGCCCGCCCGCGTCTTGCGTGAACTTGCGGTGCGGTTGGATCACCAGCGGTTGCCGCGGCTTGGCTGCGGCCTGGGCTCGGGGCCGGGCCGCGGTTCGCTCTGGCGCCGCTTGTACCGCGACTCGTGACAGCGAACCGGCCAAGTCGTCGGGTGTGTCGGCGGACTGAGGCGACGTGGCGATCTGCGGTTGGGCGAGCGTCGGTCGGCTCTCTGCCGCCGCCTTCGGTTGCTCAGGTGCAGCGGGGGCCAATTCCGGCAGCGATGGCGTCGCGGCGACGGCCTGGGCCGCGCGCGATTCGGCCGCCGCCGGTTCGGTTGCCGATTCGGACACGTCCGATTGGATCACGCTAGTCTCGACCGTCGCCTGACTGGGGGGCGCGGGGGTCGGTTCGCGGTGAAGGCTACGCTTGTCGTCGAACGCTTGTAGCGCGGCAACTTCCCCGTCGGAGACGGGATCGGGCGTGGGGCTGGCGGGCCAGGGAAGCTTGGGGTCGTTCCCACCGAAGATAATCGCTCGATGAACCGCACCGGCTGGCGCCGGCTCCTCGCAGGCCAAATCGTCGGGCACGGGCTCGAGATGGGCGTCGCCGGCCTCGGGCGGCGCGCCGGCCATCTCCGCAAGTTCGGGCGCCGGCGCGAGCAGGGTCGCCAACAGCGTGGCCAGGCCCAGCCCGACCGCCACGCTTAGCGCCAACATCGTAATGCGAAACAAACTCGACATTGCGTCATCCCTGACACGTCGAAGTACTTGGCGATCGTCTACCTACGGTTTGCGTAGCTTGATCGCACTCGCGCCGCCGCCGGCCACCGCCAGCTCGAACGACTGTCCTTGACACTCAAATTGCACGCGCTTGGGCAGCACGCGCTTCAACGTCACGCGCAGGCCGTCTTCCATTTCGATCGTGTGGCCTTCTCGGTAGGTCTCGCCGTTGATGAGCGCCGTTCGTCCGCCCGGGCCCAGGGCAATGCTCGACACCGCTAGACCAAGGCTGTCGGGGTCGATCTCCTTGGGCTTAGCCGGCGCGGTCTTTTTCGCCTCCGGCTTGGCCGGTACGGCCGGCTTGGTCTTTTTTACGACGGAAAATGGGTCGCGCCCTCCTTCGGTCCAGGCAGTGGCCGACATCCGGGCGTCTTGTTTGATCCAGTCGGCCACGTCGTGCCAATCGGGCAGGCCAGGATCGCCTTTGGCGGCGGCGTTCGGCGCGGGCGATACGACGTCCAAGCCGGTCGCCGGCTGTGCCGCAACGACGCCTGGCGCCGGTTGCGAGGCGGAGGGCTTTTTCGTTAGCCGGCCGATCACAATCGGCGCCCAAAAATAGACTCCAACGAAAAACAGCAGCACCAACGCCGTCGCCTTGGCGGGGCTGGCGCGAAACTCGCGAACGAGTTGCCGTTGTAAGGTGCTGAAGTTCACTGCTTAGATCTCCCCGAGCGCACCAGCGGCGCGCAGCCGTTGGGGCGGATCATCTATCGGCCGTTCGGGCCACTTGACCTAACCCGAATTCTCCCCGCGATCGGCAAAGACGACCAAATCCAACTCAAGCTGCAGTTCATCCGATTTGTCTGGGCTACCCTCGATTTCCGCCTTTTCCACCCATACCACCGCCTCCAACTTCTCCAGGCCTTCCAAGAACTCCCAGATTTCCTGAAAGCGCCCGCGACACTGTATTTCCAGCGGCACGGTCCGCAGCCGCGCCAAGTCGGTGGGCGAGCCTGGCGCGAAACGTGTGGTCGTCAGCCCGGCTTCGTCGGCCAGGTGCGTGATCCGTCCGTAGACGGCGCCAATTTTCCCCGCCGCGGGAAGGCCACGGCGACATTCCTCCAAATACTTATCCGCTTGCTCGACGGCGCTCCGCATCGTGTGGACGCGGGTCGCTTTCGACTGGGCCTCGGCCGTGGCGCCGGTCACCGTTTGCAGGTCCAACTTCAACAGCGCGATTTCCGCCCTGACGGGACGAAACACGAGGAAGAAATAGGCGATCGCCAGCGCCATTAAAGGGGCCGTGATCATCCAGCTACCGCGAGGAACCGTGAGCTTCATGGCCTGCGCTCCCGGTCGTCGACCCGCCAGGCGGCCACGCTGGCTTCGGGGCTGGCAGGCCGCACGTCGTCGGTAGTGGGGCCGTTGGGCTGCCCAAACCCGGGGCGTAGGAAGACCTTGGCGGTGAATCGGCGGGTGCTGGAGGATTCGGCGTCATGGGCCGCCGGTTTGCCTTCGGAGACTGTCGGGCTGGACGACTGCACCGACAACAATTCGGGGTCGACCAACAACTCGCTCCGCCCCAGTTCAGCCAAGTAGCTATGCAACGCCACCGCGTCCTGCGAGGCGCCCTCAAGGCGAATCACCGTCCGCTGCCCATCGTAATTCTTGCGGAGCTGATCCAGATCGTCTTTCAACGTCGGCTGCGCAGGCGCAGCGGCGGGGCCTGCGCCTGGCGTCACAACCTGTTCCGCGGGTGCGACAGGTGACCCGCCCGCGTTATCGCGGCCCATGCGAATCGAGGTCAACGTAACCGCGTCCGGCAACGGCCGCACCAATTCGGCCAGAATCTGCGTCCGCGGCCAAGGGTGGCGCAGATAAGTGTGCAGTTGCGATTCGACTTCGGCCTGTTGCATCCGCCGTTCCAGTTCGGGCAACTCGGCCGATTGCCCCCGCACGGCCAACAGGTTCGATTGTGCCAGCCCCACGTGCTCTCGGAGCGCCGCCCGGCGGCGGACTTGCAAACCGGCCGAACTGGACACGACCGCCGCCGCCACCACCGCGATCACCACGCGCCAGACGTGGGTGTTGCGATCGGCGTGCGCCTCGCGATATCGCTGCGGTAGGAAGTCGATGTCTTGCATATTCAGTTGCTCTACACGCGCTCGGGCGCGGCGATTTCGCGGAGCGCCAGTCCCGCCGCCACGTCCCACAGGCTGCGATGGTGCTGCGCCGGCCCGCGTTCGTACGACCGCAGCGGATCGCCCAACTCACAGGGCATGTCCAGCCGGCGCGACAGCGCCTCGGCCAACGCCGCGGTCGCTTCGCCGCCGGTGACGATGATTCGCGACAACGCCTTGCCGCGGATAGTGACGCTGTGATAGCGGACGCACATGGCCAGTTCATTGCCGAGCCGGTCGATCACCGGCCGTATGGCGGAGGCTACGCTGCGGGCGATTTCCGGGTCTTGCTGTTCGGCGCGACGGTCGCCATTGTGTCGCCGCAGTCCCACGGCGTCGCCCATGGGCAGCTCCAGGCGCCGCGCCACCGCCTCATCCATGTGCTGTCCGCCCAGGTCCAGGTACTTCACGAACAGCGCTTCTTGGTCCTGCGAAATCACGACCGAGGTGTTGGCCGAGCCGACGTGGACGTACATCACGCGTTGGCCTTGGTCTTCGTCGCGGCGGAACTGATGGTCATACGCCCGCATGACCGCCCACGGTTCGACGTCGACCGCCACGGGCCGCAGTCCGCCGGCGATCACCGCGTCGAGCAGGCGTTCGAGTTCCGGCACGTGGCAGGCCATCACAATCACTTCGCGTTTGATGGCGTCTCCTTGGCGGACGTCGGCCGAGACGACGTAACGCATTTCGCATTCTTCGAGTGGGAACGGCAGCCGCGGCTCAATCTCCGCATACACCAAATCGTCGAGTTGCTCGGGGGACGACTTGGCCACGCGAATGTTCTGCACGAACAGTTGGTCGGCGTGCAGGCACAACACCGCTTCCTTGCCGCGGAAGTTGCGCCCTTCGCGGATCTGGATCAGGGCCTTGCTGAGCAGCTTGAGCCGCTCTCCGGGGTCTCCCACGGCCAGGGGTGGGAAATCCCAGCGGGCGAAATCGACGATCGAACGACGATCCGAGCCGAATTGCATCAGCTTGATCGAGCGCGTTCCCACGTCGACGCCGATCGGCGCTGCGCGGTGGATGGGATTCCAGGAAACCATGCGATGTATGTCGAGAAAGAATGGTTGCGTTACGGCAGCGGAGGCGAGGCGCCGCCATCCAGCGGACCCACTCCGCTGCCCGAGGCGCCGCCGGCGTCTGGCGAGGCCGCTTGAATCTCGTCGATGCTCACCAGCCCCGTCGCTGGATTGACGCGCACGGCTACCCACCGCTGCGCGCCGCCGGCGCCGCCGGTCAGCACGACGACGGTTTCGTCGGTACGCGAGGTGTTGCCGAGCGGACCGAAGTCGAGGGTCGTTTCCGATTGCGTGCCGGACTTGACGTCGTGGAGCGACACGCGCGTACC
>CAYWTU010000300.1:0-5710 GCA_964461275.1 uncultured Pirellulales bacterium
TCTTTCAGCGAAGGAACTCGAAGAGACATGTCCGCGACTACCTTGGTTGCCAAGGAGCTGTGTGAAATCCCCGCCGCGACCGTGCGCTTCTGCGGCGACTCCGGCGATGGTATGCAATTGGCCGGTACGCAGTTCACCAACACGTCCGCCCTCGCCGGCAACGACCTCGCGACCTTCCCCGATTTCCCGGCCGAGATTCGCGCCCCGCGCGGCACGAAGGCCGGCGTGAGCGGTTTTCAGTTGCACTTCGCGGCCAAGGAAATTTTTACCCCCGGCGATCAAGTCGACTGCCTGGTGGCGATGAATCCCGCGGCGCTGATCACCAACCTGGGCGATCTGGTGCTCGGCGGAATCCTGATTCTCAATACCGATTCGTTCGACAAAAAGGGCCTGGAACAAGCGGGCTACTCGGCCAATCCGGCGGAAGACGGCAGCCTGAGCAGCTATCAGTTGTTCACGGTCGACATGACCAAGCACAACCGTCTGGCCGTCCAGGAAATGGGCCTGAGCCAGAAAGAGGCCGACCGTTGCCGCAACTTTTACGCCATGGGCCTGGTGTTCTGGCTGTACGACCGCTCGCTCGAGCCGACGCTCCGCTACATCCAACAGAAATTCGGCAAACGGCCCGAAATTGCCGAAGCGAACCGTCGGGCGCTGATGGCCGGCTACAACTACGGCGAAACGGTTGAGGCGTTTGCCAGCCAATATCGTGTGGGAAAGGCCAAGCTTGAACCGGGCAAGTACACCAACATCATGGGTAATCAGGCCACGGTCTTCGGTCTGCTGACGGCCGCTCGCCGCAGCAACATCGACCTGTTCCTGGGCAGCTACCCGATCACGCCCGCCAGTGACATTCTGCACGAGTTGTCCAAGCACAAGAACTTCGGCGTGCATACATTTCAGGCCGAAGACGAGATCGCCGCCATCACCTCCTGCATCGGCGCCTCGTTCGGAGGCGCCATGAGCGTCACCACCAGCAGCGGGCCGGGCATCGCGCTTAAGGCCGAGGGGATCGGCCTGGCCGTGATGACCGAACTGCCGATGATCATCATCAATGTGCAGCGCGGCGGCCCGAGCACCGGTTTGCCCACCAAAACCGAACAGGCCGACCTGCTCCAGGCCGTCTGCGGCCGCAACGGCGAGTGTCCCGTGCCGGTTATCGCCGCCCGCAGCCCGGCCGACTGTTTCGACGCGGCCCAAGAGGCCTGGCGGATCGCCCTGCAATACATGACGCCGGTATTCCTGCTGACCGACGGCTACATCGCCAATGGCAGCGAGCCGTGGAGAATTCCCGACGCCTCGAAACTCGAAACGTTGCCGGTCGAACACCCCGGCCCGGCAACCAACGGCACGCCGTTCCGGCCGTACGCCCGCAACGAGCGGCTGGCCCGCCCTTGGGCCATTCCCGGCACGCCGGGCCTGATGCACCGCATCGGCGGCCTGGAGAAGCAAGACGGCACGGGCAACGTGAATTACGAGCCGGACAACCATCAGAAGATGGTTCACTTGCGGGCCAAGAAAGTGGCCGGCATTGCCGACGACATCCCCTTGCAGACGGTCGACGGACCCGAGAAGGGCAAGGTGCTCGTCTTGGGTTGGGGCGGCACCTACGGCGCGCTGGCCTCGGCCGTCCGCAATCTTTGGGAAGCCGGCAACAAGCAAGTGGCCCACTGTCATCTGCGGTACTTGAATCCGTTCCCTCGCAACCTGGGCGAGATTTTGACGAATTACGATCGCGTCCTGATTCCCGAATTGAACCTGGGCCAGTTGCGGCTCTTGATCCGCGGCCAGTACCTGGTGGACGCCGTCGGTTTGAACAAGGTGAAGGGCAAACCATTTACCGTCGGCGAAGTGGAAGAGGCCATCGTCCGTCTGATGCGCTGAGTGCGCATGACCGAATCGTCGTTCACCTCGATTGTCACAAGAAAAAACTCACACCGCTTTCGCAGCGATTGTTCAAAGGTAGATACCCGACATGAGCAGCTCCCTTCCCGTCCTCACGGCCAGTGATTTTGCCAGCGATCAGGAAGTCCGCTGGTGTCCCGGTTGCGGCGACTATTCGATCCTCGCCCAGATGAAAAAGATGCTCCCGGCGTTGGGCATCCCCCCGGAAAAAACGGTGTTCGTCTCGGGCATCGGCTGTTCCAGCCGTTTCCCGTACTACATGAACACCTACGGCATCCACAGCATCCACGGACGCGCCCCGGCCGTGGCCACCGGCCTGAAGGCCACACGGCCCGACCTGTCGGTGTGGGTGATCACCGGCGACGGTGACGGGCTGAGCATTGGCGGCAATCATCTGATGCACGCCATTCGCCGCAATTTGGACCTGAACATCGTGTTGTTCAACAACCGCATTTACGGCCTTACCAAGGGTCAGTATTCGCCCACCTCGCCGTTGGGCAAGGTGACCAAGAGCACGCCCATGGGCGCCATCGACAACCCTCTGCACCCGCTCTCGATCGCGATCGGCTGTGAGGCCACGTTTGTCGCCCGGTCGATCGACGTCCACATCAAGCATCTGGGGCCCGTGCTGCAACGTGCCGCCGAACACGAGGGCACCTCGTTCGTCGAGGTCTACCAAAACTGCAACATCTTCAACGACGGCGCTTGGGAATATGCCAGCGACCGCGACCAGAAGCCGGAACACGTGATTGAGTTGGAGCACGGCAAGCCCCTCATCTTCGGCAAGAACCGCGACAAAGGGATTCGTCTAAATGGCATGAACCCCGAGGTCGTGCAACTGGGCAAAGGAATCAGCGAGGACGACTTGCTGTTCCACGACGAGAAAGCGCCCGAGCCGTCGTTGGCTTACCTGCTTAGTCGGATGCAGCACCCGGAGTTCCCGGAACCGATCGGCGTGTTCCGCGCCGTGGAGCGGCCGCGGTACGAAGACCTGTTGAAGCAGCAAATTGCCGACGCCCGTCGCGCCAAGGGTGACGGCGACCTGAACGCCTTGTTCAACTCGGGCGACACCTGGGAAGTACATTGAAGCCGAGTTGATTGTCGCTAAAGGCCGGCACGCCGGCGCCGGGCCGCGATGCCCCTGATTTTGGGAGCGGGCCATGCACAGCCGATTGATTACCTGCCCGTACTGCGGCTACGCGGTCATTGAGGGCTCGGACGAGTGCGACGAGTGCGGCCACTCGCTAGTGCATCTCAGCCGGCCGCAACCCGCCTCGCAAGCCGAGCAGCGGATCTTAAAGGACCAGATTCGGCTGCTCCAGCCGCGGGTGCCGATCGTCGTCGGTCCGCAGACCAGCGTGGCGGAGGCGCTAGAGTTGTTGGTCCAAAGGCGTATTGGCTGCGTGATCGTGGTGCAGGGCGGCCAATTGCTGGGAATCTTCAGCGAGCGTGACGCGTTGGTGCGGCTGAACACGCGTTCAGAAGATTTGGCCGACCGGCCCATTGCCGAATTCATGACGCACGCCCCGGAAACGCTCGGCCCCGACGATAAGATCGCCTTCGCGCTGCACCGCATGGATGTGGGCGGCTACCGCCACATTCCCATCCTGACCGAAGGCGAATTGACGGGCGTGATCTCGGTCCGCGACATCCTGCGATACGTCAACGACCGCATTCTTAGCGAAGCGGCGCTGTAAGGCCGGAACCGACGTCCAAACCCGGCCCGCCGACACAAGCCATCGGGCGTCAGCGCAGCTGCGAGTGCGCCGAATGGATCACGAACTCCGCCGCCAGGTGCGGACGGCGGACGGCGCCGGCAGCCGCGGCGGTTTTCACCGGCGCGCCGGTCAGCGAGTACGGAATGGCGTCGGTGTCGGCCGGCAGGCGCCAGTGGTCCGGGTCTTCATAGCAGTAGGCCCGATCGACGAGGTTGAGCAGCAAGGCCTGCGTGTCGCCGATGTTCTTGACCGCGTGCCAGACCTTGGGCGGCACGACCACCAGTCCCGGCCGCGACGTGCCAAAGCGAAATTCATTGATTTGGCCGCAGGTGGGCGACTCGGGCCGCGTGTCGTACAGCACCACTTTGATGGAACCTTCGTTGCAGAAGAGCCGGTCGGTGGTGAATTCGTGGGCGTGCCAGCCGCTGATCGCACTGGGCAACAGCATCCCCTGAAACACTTGTTCCACGTCGAGTTGATCGAGGTTCCAGTCGCGGCGATAGATCTCGGTCAACCGGCCGGCCTCCTTGAACACGTTGCGGACCTCCTTGATGCGCACGCCGTCGATCAACGACTGCGACGCGTTCAGCCAGTCCGAAGTGATGCTCTGCGTATCCTTGACGCTGCCGGGAATAATCCAAGACCGGTACATGACAACACTCCTTGGCCAAGAAACTTGGTCACACCAGATGCGGCGGCGCCGTTTGCCGCGCGGATCGCGGCAGCGGCGGCAGGCCGCGAATTCTTCGCAACTCGTCGATCTTCGCGCCGCGCCGGCGGAGCCGGGCGATTTGCCGCACAGCCAACGGATGCCAACCGGCGGCCAGCGCCCAACGCCTCCACCACGAGCGCCTAGCGCGCTGCGCGGCCGTCACATGCATGGCCGTCAGTTCGCGTTCCACGAAATCGCGCTCGCGGCGAATCCGCTCGAAGTACACGCGCTGCTCCTCGTCTTCGCGCAGCGCGTAGCCGTTGGGACGGCTGCCGCTTTGAAACGCCACGACCGTCAAGGCCGGCGCCAACCGCAAGTCCTTGCCGGCGCGATAGGCGCGAAACAGAAAATCTTGCGAGGGAACGGCAAAGCACTGCCGACACGGCCGCCATCCGCCAACTTGCTCAAACAACGCTCGCCGCATCACCCAGCAGGAACAGGGAACGTCGTAGTCGGGTTCGTAGCGGCCGCTGGGCGTGGCCCCTTGCAAGCGGTTTTCGCGACCGCGGCGGACGATGTCCAGAAGCGTGAAGACCAGGTCGGCCCCAGTCGATTCCAGCGCCGCAACGGCGGTTTCCAGGTGGTGCGGCAACCACAGATCGTCGTGGTTGAGATAGGCCAGATACTTGCCACGCGCACGCCGCGACCCGAAGTTGTTGGGGCCCGATTGCTCGCCGCAGTTTTCCGGCAGGTTGTGAAACACAATCCGCCGGTCGCCCAGGCCGGCCAGGGTCTCGGCCGTGTCGTCGGTGCAGGCGTCGCCCACAACCAACATCTCCCAGTCGGCCACGGTCTGCCAACGCACGCTTGCCGCGGCCCACCTCAGGACGTTGCTGCGGTTGTACGTGGCGGTGACGACGGTGACCAATGGAAGGCTCATGCGACCGTGCTCGAACGCAATGGGACGCGGCGCTTCGATCGGGTGAAAGCGCCGTGAGCTATCGGCTTGATCGTCGATCGATTAGGTCAACTTTACCGAATGCGCACGATCTTACGGCGCGGTAGACCTTGCGCGGTCGGCCCAGGGGTTTGCGAATCTCGCCGGTTTTGGGCAAGCTCATCAAGCTGGGAAGGTCGCGCAAGCGACGGGCCTACCCCAACCCCAGCGCCTCGTAGATCCGCCGGTCGGCCAGCGTGTCGGCCACCAGGCTGGCGCCGCTGAAGTCGTGTCGGCGGCTGTGGCCCGCGGGCACAGCCACGGCAAAGGCGCCACTGGCAATTGCGGCGCGGCAACCGTTTTGACTGTCTTCTAAGATCAAGAGCTGCTCCGGCCCAAGGCCGAATCGCGTCGCCGCGGTGAGGTAAATCTCCGGGTGCGGCTTGCCCTGGGTTACATCTTCCGCGGTCAGGAGAAAGGAGAACCGCGGCTCAAACT
>CAYWTU010000301.1:0-5704 GCA_964461275.1 uncultured Pirellulales bacterium
ACCGGCAGCCCGGCGCCAGCGGCCCGTAGGGATCCTGGCATTGGATGGTCTGTGGGCCGAACGTATAGGTGCTGGTGCGCGTGCCTTGGCCGGTGAATTCGGTCCAAACCGGGTCGTAGCGCGTTCCCAGCCACGCGCCGTAGGGCCCGGCGTTGTCGCCCGCCGCGTAGGGGCGGCGCGAACTGAGCCGCCAAGGCAGGCCGATGTTTCGCGGCACGTCCGGCGCCGCTTGTCCGCGGCGGTCGGCCAGGTAATCGACCACCGAACCGATGAACGGCCAATGCCGCGGATCGCGCGGGCTCATCTGGAGCGGCACGTCGATTGTGGGAATCGAGGTGAGCGTAAAGGCCGAGGCATGGAGCGGATAGGGGTGGGTCATCGAGCGAATGATCGTGGCGCGGTCGATGACCTGCGATGTCAGCGGCAAGAGCTCGCCTATCTGCACGCCGGGAATTGCCGAATCGATGGCACCCAGTTCGCCGCGGACCTCCGTAGGAGCGTCGGGCTTGGGGTCGAACGTCTCGATCTGGCTGGCGGCGCCGTAGAGGTATAAAAAGATGCAGCGTTTGGCCTGACCAAAAGGGGTCTGGGCATCGTGGGCAACGCCCGTCGATTCGGCGCCAATGGCTGGGGTCGGTTGGCCCGCAGCCGCCCCGAGCCCCCACAATCCGAGCGAGCCGACTTGCAAGAAGTCGCGCCGCGAGAGACCGTCGCAAAGTCGTTTGTGGCTGCCCAGGATGCGGAGCATGCGCCGGACTCCGTAGAGCGATGTGCCGATGCCGGGTGCGCGTTTTTCTTGGGAAACAACGGACGGTCGTCACCTGCCCCGTGGCGAGCATGGTCGTCAGACTCGTATCCTAGCATGGCTGGAGGCAACCAAGAACTCCGGCTGCCTGCTGGTGTGCCTCTCCCCCACTGGGCAGCGGCAGGTTATCCTGCTTTCAGGTCGTTTTTCCGCTTATCTGGTATCGAGATTCACGCCCATGCGATCGCGTTTTCAGGGCTTCCGTTGGTTCCTATTGCATAGCGTGACGGCGCTGGCCGTGGCGCCGGCCGCCGCCGAGCCGGTAGCCTGTACAGTCATCGACGACGTCGTCTATGGCCACAAGGACGGTCTGGCCTTGACGCTCGACGTGGTGACCCCCAAGGAAAACGCCAAGGGGAAGGGGCTGGTGCTGGTGGCCAGCGGCAGTTGGCGGTCGGCCAAGTCGGACATTGCCGAGCAGAATTTCAAGCGGCTCGAGAACGAACACTGGACCCAAGGTTTGCTGCGGGGAGGCTATACGCTGTTCATTACCAGGCACGGCAGCGGGCCGCGCTATCACGTGCCGGAAATGGTGGAAGACGTTCGCCGCGGAGTCCGGTTCGTGCGGCACAACGCCGCCAGGTTTGGCGTTGATCCGGATCACATGGGGATCACCAGCGGGTCGTCGGGCGGACATCTGTCGCTGATGGTCGGCCTGACGGGGGACGATGGTCAACCGGATGCGGAAGATCTGGTGCTGCGCGTGAGTAGCCGGGTGCAGGCGGTCGTCGCCTGGTTCCCGCCTACCGACATGGTCAATTGGGCCAAGCCCAACGGCTACAAAACAATCGAAGCGCTTCGGCCCAAATTGTTTGCTGAGATGTTCGGCGAGATCACCGACATTGAGGCCCAGCTCAAAAGCGTCTCGCCGGTTTACTTCGTCACCGGCGACGACCCGCCGCTACTGTTGATTCACGGCGACAAAGACCTGACTGTGCCGCTGCAACAATCCGAGGTCTTGCGCGACAAGTATCGCGAAGCGAGCCTGCCGGTCGAGTTGGTGGTGCACGCCGGGGGCGGGCACAGCTATTGGCCCGGTATCCTGGACGATTATCCGGCCGTCTGGAAGTGGTTTGACGAACACCTGCGCCCGGCGGCAAAATAGTCGCTTGCGGGCTGGTGGGCGCGTTGAAATCGTTCAATCGGTTGGTCCCACAAACCCCCGGTCATTGACCGTGGGCTAAAGAACTCTCGCGGCGAAAAAGTTCCGGACTCGTGCTTTTCAATGGAAAGGTCTACATGCGCCCGCTTTATCGATTCATGTGGTCGGCTTGCGTGCTGACCGCGCTGGTCTGTTCGAGCGGCGCCTTGGCGGAGGCGCGCGACGAGAAGGTCGCGGCCGGGGCGACCGAGAAGATGGTCCCCATGCGAGATGGCGTCCAGTTGGCCACGAACGTCTATCTGCCCAAGGGGGACGGGCCGTTTCCGGTTGTCTTGATGCGCACCCCCTATGGCAAAGACGGCACGTTCGCCATGGGCGCCGAGAAATATCGCAAGGCGGGCTACGCCTACGTGGTGCAAGATTGCCGTGGGCGGTTTCGCTCGGAAGGCGAGTACAAAGTCTTCGAAAGCGACCGCGATGACGGCCACGACACCATCACCTGGATCACCAAGCAACCGTGGTGCAACGGACGCGTGGGGATGACCGGCGGGTCGGCCATGGGCATCACCGGCTTGTTGGCGGCCATCTCGCAGCACGACGCGCTCAAGTGCGCCTATGTGGCGGTGGCGCCCCAGAGCTTCTGGACGGAGGCCACGTTCATCGGCGGCGTGTTTAAGGAAGCCGACGTAAGCAATTGGCTCAAAGGGCAGAATGCCGCGCACGAGATTCCCATTCGCCGGGCAAGCCTGGCCGACACCAAGCTGGAGCTGGCGCAGGACATTGCCTCCCATCGCGATCGGATCAAGATTCCGATCATGCACGTGGGGGGGTGGTACGACATCTTCTCCGTTGGCACACAGGGAAACTTCGCCTATTTGCAGAACCAAGGCGCCGAGGGCGCGCGGGGACGGCAGAAACTGGTCATGGGTCCCTACGGACACGGCGGACTCAAGGGCGACTTAAAATATCCCGAAGGAGGCGGGCTGTTGACCGCCATTTCGGAAGACATCCAATGGTTCAACCATCACCTCAAAGGCGAAGACAACGAGTTGGCCCAGTCGCCGCCGGTGCGCTATTACCAAATGGCCGCCGCGCGGAAGAAGTCGCCTTCGGACAAAAATGGCTGGAAAACGGCCGACCATTGGCCGGTAGCCAGCGTTGCCACGTCTTATTACTTGGCGGCGCAGAAGGAGCTGAGCGCCGCCCCGCCGGCGCAAAGTGACTCGTCAACGCGCTACGCGTTCGACCCGAAGAACCCCGTGCCGACCGTGGGGGGCGCCAATTTGAGCCTGCCGATTGGACCGCTGGACCAGCGCGAAATCGGTGATCGCCCCGACTACCTGCGCTTCCAAACGCCCGCCCTGGAGCGCGACGTGACCATCGTTGGACGCGTCTACGTCGATTTGTTCGCCTCGTCCGACGCGGTCGACACGGACTACATGGTCAAATTGGTCGACGTCTATCCGGACGGCTACGAGGCGCTAATTTTAGATCAACCCCTGCGTGCTCGATATCGCGCCGGGCATCGGCCAGAGAACGTGCAGATGATGAAGCCGGGCGTTCCCACGCGGATGACGGTCGAGCTAGGCAGCACGGCCAACGTGTTCGAGGCGGGGCACAGAATCGCGGTTCACATTACGTCGAGCAATCACCCCCGGTTCGAGGTCAATCCCAATACGGGCGAGGCGCCCGGCAAGAGCGAACTGGCCCCGCGCGTGGCTCAGAACACGATTCATCACGACGCGGCCCACCCCACGGCGTTGGTGTTGCCGGTGGTCGAGTAGCGCTGGAAAAGTGGCCGCGGTCCCCTTGAGTCCCAACATGTCCGAAGTTTGGCTGCGCAGCAACGCGACCGCCTTGCGGGCGGCGCTGATTCCGCTGGCGCTGGCGGCGCTGGCCGGCGGGCTGACGGCGGCGCTGGCGGGGCCGCTGTGGGTGCGCATGGCGGGAGGCGGTGCAGCCGTGGCGGCAACGCTGGCGGCAGGCGTTTGGGCCTGGCTGATGGGCCGGCCACGATTGAGCTTCGACGGCCGCCACGTGCTGGTGAATTTGCGTCCGGGACGGCCTATTCGTTTGCCGCTTGAAGTGGTCGAATGCTGTTTCCTGGGGCAGCGGCCGGCCCAACTGTCGGGCCCCGGTTACGAAGGGAGCAAGATGGCGGCCGTGGTGCTGCGGTTGGCCGAGTCGGCCAGCGAGTGGTCCAGCATGCGCGTCGAACCGTCGCTGGGGCAATGGGAAGACAGCTACATCACGCTGTACGGCACCTGGTGCGAGCCGCTGAATTTGGACCGCGTCAACCAAATCAACCAGTGTCTGCAGAGGGCGCACGAGGCGCGAGGCGGCCAACGAGGCTCGTCGTGTCCTGCCTGAGCCTTTTCCGCAGGCCGGAATCAAGATGACCAAACTTCTCGTCAGTGTTCGATCGGCGGCCGAGGCGAAGCTTGCCGCTGGGGCCGGCGTCGACCTGATCGACGTCAAAGAGCCCGCCCGCGGTTCGTTGGGCGCCGCCGACTTAGCGACGATCCGCGCCATTGCCGCGGCGGCGCCCGACCACTTGCCGTTAAGCGCGGCGCTGGGTGAGCTGGCGGAATTCGATCTAGTTGCTGAGTTAGAAAACTCGGCGTCGTCCCTGCTGGGTGGCTACCTGCCAAAGCCGGTCCGGTTCGCCAAAATAGGCCTGGCTGGGATGGCAGGGCGCGCCGACTGGCCTATGCGTTGGCAAGCGGCTTTGAAACGTCTGCCGGCCCAGGTGACGCCTGTGGCTGTGGCGTACGCCGATTACGAACTTTCAGGCAGTCCGACGATCGACGAAGTATGGCAGTGGGGCCGTCGGCTAGGTTGTGGGGCGCTGCTCATCGACACCTACGACAAGCGAGGGCCCGGCCTGCTCGGCTGGCTCGGCGAACGCGAACTTGTCGGTCTGCGCGACGCGACGAAGCGCGACGGCGCATGGCTAGTCCTGGCTGGTTCGCTGACGCTGGAGACGATCGGCCGGCTGCTGCCGTTGGAGCCCGACTACGTGGCGGTTCGCGGAGCGGCGTGTCCGCCACATGCCGGGCGCCAAGCGGCGCTCGATCCGATGTGCCTGACCGACCTGGTGGCGCTGGTTCACGGGCGATCGCGGAGAGTTGCCAAGGCGCTGGGAACCGTCGAGCGCTAAACCCCCGGGCAGGTAGCGCCCAGATTCACGCCTGGCTAGCCAGTGGGGCGTCCGGTTGGGCGTCGTCGGCGTGCAAAAAAGCCTCGATGCGGTCGGTAAGCTGCTGGCGTATCTCTGCCAACCGTTGCGGCAACTCGAGCTTTGCGCCAGCGGTGTCGGTGACGTAAAACACGTCGACGACCTGGTCCAGGTGCGTGCCGATCTTGGCCACCCAGACGCTCAGCCCCAACTCGAACAAGGCCCGGCTGATCGTATACAGCAGCCCGACTTTGTCGGCGGCGAACACGTCGATAACCGTGTACCGCTCGGAGGTAGCGTTGTCGATGTGTACGCGAGTCGGTGGCGGGGGCAGGGCCGCGGCCCTGCGGTCGGCGCCTAGTTTCCAAATTTTGGGAAACCGTGGCGGACCGTCCTGCGGCGCCGCCAATGCCGCCGTCAGCGATCGGCAGACCTCGTCGATTCGGAGCGGCGGCGGCTCGCCCATGTAGTCGGGGTCGGCCACGACAAACCGGTCCAAGATCAAGCCGTCGGCCAGCGTATTGATATCGGCCGACAAGATCGCCAGCCGCTGCGACGTCAGAGCGCCGGTGAGTTTGTGAAACGGGCCGGGGGTCAGGTCCTCACGGGCGGCAACGGT
>CAYWTU010000302.1:0-5695 GCA_964461275.1 uncultured Pirellulales bacterium
GGCTACGTCTACAGCCGCGACGGCCATCCCAACGCCGAGCTGTTGGCCGAGAAATGCCGGCAACTGCACGGCGCCGAGAAGGCCGCTATCTGCGGCAGCGGGATGTCGGCCCTGGCCACGGCAGCGCTGGCGCTGCTCAAGCCGGGCGATCACGTGGTGGTGAGTTGCCATTTGTACGGCCGCTGTCTGCAACTCTTGACCGGTGAGATGGCCCGCTGGAACGTGACGCACAGCCTGGTCGACACGACCGATCTCAACGCCACCGCACAAGCAATGACCGACAACACGCGGCTGCTTGTGGTCGAAACGATCAGTAATCCGCTGATGTACGTCGCCGACATCGGCGGGCTAGCCGAACTGACCCAACGCCACGGCGCCAAACTGCTGGTCGACAACACGTTCGCCGGACCGGTGGTCTGCCGGCCGTTGGAGCACGGCGCCGACCTGGTCGTCGAGAGCCTGACCAAGAGCATGAACGGTCACAGCGACGTGCTGCTGGGGTTGCTCTGCGGCAAAGCCGACTGCTGGGACCGCGTGGACAACGTGATGCGGTCGTTCGGTCTTGGCAGCCACCCGTTCGATTGCTGGCTGGCGGCCCGGGGCCTGCAAACGTTGGCCCTCCGCTGCCGGCAGGCGTGCGACAACGCCCTGCGAGTCGCTACGTTTCTGGCGTCGCAACGTCAGGTGACGCGCGTGTTGTACCCTGGCCTGAAGTCGCACCCTCAACATCGGCTGGCGGAAAAGCTGTGCGGAAGCTTATTCGGCTCGATGCTGGCGTTTGAGTTGGCGGGCGGGCGCGACGCGGCCACGCGGTTCATCCACGCCACCGAAGAAATCCCCTTCTGTCCGTCTCTGGGCGAATTGAACACGACGCTCAGCCATCCCGAATCGACCAGTCATCGGGCCCTCGCGCCGGCCGAGCGCAAGGCGCTGGGCATCGGCGGCGGACTGATTCGCCTGTCAATTGGCATCGAGTCGCCGGAGGCAATCGAGGCCGGACTGTTGCGGGGACTGGCGGCGTGCGGCTGACGCATCGGGGCTCGTTAAGGGACTACCAAACAACCTGACAAAGGCCCTCGAACTCCCGTTGATTCCAGCGAATCGAGCAGGATGATGTTGGGCTCTAAAGGCGTCGTTGGTCCACGCCGGTCGTGGCGGCGGCGGTGCCATAAGGCAGGGCCGGGGCGACGGCAGGCGCCGGAGCAAACCCGGGTGCGTAGCCGCCCGTCGTCGGCACGGGCGTCTCCGCCGGGTACGCCGCAGAAACCTGCGGCTGAGCCGGCCGCGGCACCGGCGTTCCGATCACCGTTTGTCCGCCTGGCGTTTGGGGGACGGCGGCGATATAGGGCGCGCCGGTCGGCTGCTGGGCGTACGGCGAAGGCCCGACCGGCATTGTTTGCGGCACATCCGCAGCTCCCGCCGCCGGCTGCTGCCATTGCTGATACGCCAACACGGCACTGGGCGGCGCCGAGGCCGGCGCGTGCGGCCGATTGTAGGCGACCAGTCGCCCCTGGCCGCGGGCCCGAAGCATCAGCCCGTCGAGCTGGGCCACCTGTTGCCAGCGTTTCGAGGCCTCGCGCGGGCCGATCTTGATTGCCAACTCGACGCCTCCGCGGCCGTCCACATCCTTAACGAAGTATCCCTGCCGATTGAGTTGGGTCAGGGCCTGATCCAGTTCCGCGCGCGGAATATCGACTTCCCAGACCTCGACCACCGTCGAGGCTTCGTCGGCCGGCGCCGTCGTTTTGCGTCGCAGCCAGGCCGTGCCCCACAACCAAGACCGCTTGCTCGAAGTCTCAGCGGCGTGGAGTTTCGCCGCGTCCTGCGAGCGAATTTCCAAGCGGGCTTTGGCAAACCCAATGTGCTTCTCGGGATGCGGGTAGTCGACCGTCAGCGTCCCGATCGCCTGCTCGGGAAGCGGCAGCGAGCCCTGATGGTCGTACGACACCGCCTGGCCTTCGATGCGGGCCAGTTCAATCGGCACGTTCAACTTGCCGGCATCGATCTTGTATTCCAGATGCGCCTTGTCGTAACCCGCTGCCAGGGCATCGAGCGGCTCGGCCTGTCGGCTGGTCGACCGGCAGCCCACGGCCATCGCCAACGCCAGGCAACCGCACACGGCCAGCGGCCCATGGGCTCGAAATCTGCCCCTGCAACGGCTCACGTGTAGTCCTCACGGATCGGATAAAATACGTCCAGCGCCCGGGCCGGGCGCTCGCCGGCGATGACCTTATGGCGCACGCCGCCCGGGATACGCCACATTTCGCCTGCCTTCACGATCTTTTCCACGCCGCCGACAATGAACCGCGCCTCGCCCTCCAGCATCAATCCCATTTGCTCGTGCGGATGACTATGCTCTTCCACGACGGAGTGCGGGGCGAATTCCACCAAGGACAGCATCAGGTGCTGACCGTGCGCGGTAAAAATGTCGACGCCCGGAAAAATCGAATGGTGGGCGCATTGGCTTCTATCGACGAAGTAACTGTCCATCTTGAACGACCCCTACGATCGATAAGGATTAACACCACAGGCGGCTCTGAAATGGACCTCAACCGGCCGCTTGGCCAAATTGTAACCAACACGTTGCCCCAGTCGGACGGCGGGCCGGGGCAAATCGAGGCAATTTAGGGCGCCTGGGGCGACCGTCGATGGCCGAGTACAATGCGGCAGGCAGTTTTAATCACACCCCCGAGGCCACGCCATGCCGCCCGCCGATGCGCCGCTGCCGCTGGAAATTGAATGCGCTACGGTCAAACAGTTGTTGGACCGTCAGGCCGATTTCGTACTGCTCGATTGCCGCGAAGAGGACGAGCACCAACTGGTCCGTATCCCAGCGGCCCAACTGGTTCCCATGAGCCGATTGATGCAGCGGGTGGGCGAACTTGAGCCGCATCGCGATCGTCATATCGTGGTCCATTGTCACCACGGGGGGCGGAGCATGAAGGTGACGCAATGGCTCCGCAGCCAAGGGTTCTCGATGGTCCAAAGCATGGCGGGGGGCATCGACCAATGGGCCGCCGAGATCGACGCGACGCTCCCCCGGTATTGAATTACGAGCGAATTCTCCGCGGTTTTTTCGGCCTGGACGGGCGCGCCTTGAAACCGTGCCGCGATCACCTTATATAGGAAACCGTTCCGAGGTCGCCGAACTACCTGAAAACGGTCCGCTAACTCCCGTTGATTTTAGCGCACCGAAGTGGTTATTTGGTGGACTCTAAACCCCTTAAGCCGACGTGGCGGAATTGGCAGACGCGCTAGATTCAGGTTCTAGTCCGGGCAACCGGGTGGAGGTTCGATTCCTCTCGTCGGCATCTGCATGGCAGAATTTGGTGGCAAGACTTTGCCAACCGCTCACCGGACTTGCGGCCCCTGCGGCCGCAAGTCCGGTTTGCTTTTCAGGGGCCGGCGGTCTCCCAAGAGTCCGGCTTTCCGCACGTTTTTGCGGGATGAGCGTCACGAACCGGGCCAGCGCCCGGCGCTTGGCCACCGTTTGATTGCGATTGCCGTAGGGGCTGCCTACGATAGAAGGGTCTGCCCGTTGAGGCAGTTGGCCACAAATCCTGGGAGCGACAGCTCCCGCCCGTCGTTGGGGGTATCGTGTCCCCTGGAGGCGGCCCGCCGGTTCGTCGCATCTCCGCCCGCCTCTCCGCCATGAGCGACCCCACGGCCGAACAAGTGTCGCAGCGCATTTTCGACCTGAATCTGGTCGAAGGCCGCCTACTCCAGGAAGTCTGGGGAACGTTCGGCTCGCTGGAGCCGACGGTCGACGAATTCATTCAGGCCCTGGTCCGCCGGGAGCTGTTGACCAATTGGCAAACCGAACGGCTGCTCAAAGGCGAACGCGGCGGCTATTACTACGGCGACTACAAGATTCAATACTTGATCTCGGCCGGCACCTTCGCGCGGGTTTATCGCGCGGTCAACGTTAAGACCGGCAAGGTGGTGGCGGTCAAGGTGTTGCGGCGGCGGTTCAGCGAAGACCCCAAGCAAACCGACCAGTTCGTACGCGAAGGAGAAATGGGCAAGTCGTTGCGGCACAGCAACATCGTGCCGATCTACGAAGTCCATTCGATCAACGGCAACCACTTCCTCGTGATGGAGTTTGTGGAAGGGGGGAACCTGCGCGACTTGCTCCGCATTCGCCGCAAGATCGACCCTAAAACGGCCGTGCAAATTGCCAGCGATGTCTGCGCCGGGCTGCACTATGCCTTTGAGCGCGGCGTCTGCCACCGCGACCTGAAGCTGACCAACATTCTGTTCACCAGCCGCATGCAGGGCAAATTAGTGGACTTTGGCTTGGCCGCCGCCGACGAGCGCTTCGACGACGAGAAGCTGGCTGACGAAACGAACCAGCGGACGATCGACTATGCGGGACTGGAACGGGCCACCGGCGTGCGCAAAGACGACGTCCGCAGCGACGTCTATTTCATTGGTTGCATCCTCTACCACATGCTCACCGGCCAGTCGCCTCTGACCGAGACCCGCGACCGAATCCAGCGCCTCTCCAAGCAGCGTTTCGTTGACGTGACGCCCATCCACCGCCAGGATTCCAGCATTCCCAAACCCTTGGCCCAGGTGGTCAATAAGGCCATGGAATTGGACCCCGAGAAGCGCTATCAGTCGCCGGGGCTGATGTTGGTGGACCTCAAGATCGTGGCTCAGCGATTGGCGGACGGCAAGCTGGGAGAAGAGGCAGGCGACGACGGCGAGCTGGGCAGCGACGCTGAGCGGCAGCGGCTGGCCGCAATGCTCATTCCCGAATCGCAGCGCAAGGCGATCATGTTCGTCGAAAGCAACAGCAAGATGCAAGACATGTTCCGCGAGGGAATCAAGAGCTGCGGCTACCGCGTTCTGTTGACCAGCGATCCGCAGCGGGCGCTCGACCGGTTTGATTTCGACGAACGGACCGCCGACTGCGTCGTGTTCAGCACCGGGTATCTCAAGCAGCCGGCGCTCGACGCGTTTCGGTCGTTCGTCACCGGTGAAAAAACCCGCCGGGTCCCGGCGGTGCTGTTGCTGGGGCAAAAACAGCAAGGCGTCAAGCCAGGCGTCGATTTGCAGCCGCATCACCAGGTGGTCTCGATGCCGCTCAAGCTGCGGCAATTGCGCGACCTACTGGGCAAACTGGCGCCGCTGCAAACGACATCGGCTTAGGCGAACACGCTCCGCGGGCGGCAACCCTACATCTGCGGCCGCTGGTCCACGTGCCATTTCAAGAAGTAGGCGCAACTGGCCGCCAACAGGGCGCTGCCCAACACCGACATGAAATAGGTGAACAGCCGAAAGAAAGCCAGCCGCGTGGCCTCTCCTTGGGCCAGGTCTTTATAAAGCTGCACGCCGATCGAACCGGTGTAGCCTAGCGCGTCGGCCACGTAAATGGTGAACACGGCCGTGCCGGCTACGCGAGTGGAAGCGATCAGCCGATCGAACAGCACTGCGCCGTAGGGAACGTAGGTCAGGTAGCTGCCCAGCCCCACCAACACCATCCACGTTGCGCCGCTGATCCACTGGGCGTCCCAAACTAGCGTTCCCACGCCCATGAGCGCCGTGCCAAAACCCATGATCGCAAACGCGCCGATGAGGCCTCGCCGATTGTCGGTAATCAGGTTCAAACTGGCCAGTGCCGCCATCACCCCCAGCGCCACCCACAGCTCGGTCTGCGCCAGCACGGCCGCGTTCTGATAGCCGAGCTGCT
>CAYWTU010000303.1:0-5689 GCA_964461275.1 uncultured Pirellulales bacterium
GACCCGGACGTGCCGGCCGATTTGGAACGCAGCTTCAATGCCTTGGCGCCGGAAGACTTTCCACATCGACATACGGTCGAGGGGCCCGACGACATGCCGGCCCACGTCAAGAATTGCTTGCTGGGGGCTTCACTGAGCATTCCCGTTCGCAACGGCCGGCTGCTGCTGGGAACGTGGCAGGGTATATATCTTTGTGAACACCGCAACCGCGCCGCGGGACGCCGGTTGGTGCTGACGCTGCATGGAGAATAGCGTTGCGCAGTGCGACGTCGGGGCTCGCAGCGGAAGGCAGGTCGAACGGCTTTGCGCGAGGCTTACAGCTCGTCGTCCAGCAGCCATTGTCGAACCGCCGGCGGCAGCGGCAGGTCGGCCTCGGGCATCGGCCAGTTGTACGTTCGCCGCAGCGCAGTCCGCACAATCAAGGTAATGTTGCGGGTGCTCACCGGCTTACTGAGCACCGAAAATGCACGGGCGAGGCGGGCCTGTTGCCGGATCGTCTCGTCTAAATCGGCCGAAAGCAAGATGCAAGGCAACTGGGCGTGCAACTGCTTGACTCGCCGGATGGTTTCCAAGCCGGTCAGCTTGGGCATGTGCATATCCAACAGGAGCAGATCGACCCGCTGCCGCTCGACGATGTGCAGCGCCTCTTCGCCGTCGCCGGCCACAAGCGTGGCGAACCCCTGCGGCTCGAAGACGCCGCGCAGCGTTTCGCGAAAGCCGAAATCGTCGTCGGTGATCAGGATCGAGGGAATCATGACTGCTCATGCGGCCGGCGCCGGCCGTACCCGCGCGGTTTGGCGCGGCGAGCGGCACGCGTCGGTAACGGGCGCAATGCGGCCGTTGCCCGGCCGCAATTTCCTGGAAGGCAATTTGGATACCACTTTGCGGCGGCAATTTTCCACGACTTGAGTTTTTCCGTGGAAACGGACGCCGCTTTAGCTCGCAAACCGTTCCTCCATAATCATTTGTAGCACACAGCTACGAATCGGGAGAAGCGGAATCGAAGAGCCTACATGGGCGGAATAGGCGGGTGGCTAGTCGAAGTGGCTGCCAATACGGCAGGCAGGGACGATCGCATCGGGGTGCCGTCTCGGTCATAAGCGGTCGCGTTATAACGCGATCAGCACCCGAAATCCATAATCATGCCGGCCGTGCTTGGGTAGGTCGGAATGGCGATGGTGACTGCGGCACTCTTCCTCCCGGCTGCGGAATCCGCCGCCCCGCAACACACGGCGATCGCCCCTATCGATCCCCTGCGGATCGACCTGCGCTGTCGGCGGGTACTCGCCCCAAAGGTCTTGGCACCATTCCCAGACGTTGCCATGCAAGTCGAACAGGCCCCAGTCGTTGGGCCGTTTTTGAGCCACGCGATGAAGCGAGTCGCCGCCAAACCAGGCGTACTCCGCCAGGTTTTGGGTGTTGTCGCCAAAGTTGTAATGCGAGCTGGCGCCAGCCCGACAGGCGTACTCCCACTGCGCCTCAGTCGGAAGCCGCGCCGCCAGCGGCGTTTCGGCCGGAAGCTGATTAAGCGCTGCGACAAATTCTTGGCACTCTTCCCACGATACACCTGCGGCCGGCGCGTCGCCCGGTTGATCGGCCGGCCGGGGATTCTGTGGCCGCAGCGCGTTCCACTGAGCAACGGTGACCTCCGTCGTAGCTAGGTAGAAAGGGCGCGACAGTGCGACTTCGTGCGCTCGGCCGGGCGGACCCATCAGAAACGCGCCGGCGGGAATCCACTTCAGCCGCAGGGAGGCGCCGCCGGGCAGCAGCACCAACCTCTGTGCAGGCGCCGCGCGGGTCAGGGGCGATGTTCCGCTTGTGCCCGCTTGCTCGTCGAGGGCGGTTTGGGTCAATCGCTGTTGGACCCGCGTCCGCTCCAGGCCGGTCAGGCTGGGCAATGTTTGTTGATACCAGCGAGCGGCCCGTAGTCGAGCGGCGGCGCGTGTGCGGGGAGGCGCCTGCTCGCCGATCTGCCACCATTGATCGGCCAGCCTCAGCCGATCGCCGGCGTTGCCGGGCGCTTGCAGGTCGCGTTGAGCGAGCGCCGCCAGTTTTTCGTCGCTGCCTTCGGCCAACCTCGGCAGTCCCAGTGGCCACTGGTGTTGCTCGAAGCAGAGGAAGTGCCCCAACTCGAGAGCCTGCCGCGACGACGCCTGTCCCGCTGCGTCCGCGTCCCAAGCGTCCTTGAGCTCGCGGTGTTGGGATTGCCAGCGGCGGATTTCTCCGGCTTGTGACTTGGCCTGGCTTTGAAGTTCGGCGAGCTTGTTCTTCTTGGCCAGCGCCGCCGCCAGCGACGTCAGTTCCAGGGCCAGGTCCATCCTTCGGTCCATGGCCGCCCGGCGGCCGAGTTCCAAAGCCCGCAGCACAATCGCCTCCTGAGCCGCCGGCCAGCGGGCGTGCGGTTGGGTTTTGGTCAGGCCTTCGTGCTCGCGCTCCCAACGTTCGACATGAAAATAGGCGCCCATGGCCGCCACGGCCGCGGCCAATGCGTCCGCATTGCCGGCCAGCACGGCCGACTCAAAGGCTTCTTGCAAGATGGCCGCCCGTTCGACCGCCAGCAACGATTCGTCGCGGGCCGCGGCCAGCAACGTCGCGACGTGTAGCAGGCGCCGGTCGGCGTCTGCCTCCGGCGGCGAAACGTACGTCTGGCGTACCTTCTCTTGAGCTTTGTGCAGGGCCTCTGGATCAGGCCACGGCGCGCGTGCCAGCGTGATCTGGGCGGCAGCGGTTGGGTTTGCCGGCGAGTGGGGCGGTGCGCGGCGCTGCTGGGCGGTCTGCAACAAGTCTTGGAGCAGTTCGTCTTCCCCCACGGGCATGAGCAGCGAAAGCTGTTCGAGTTCTTGGGCGGCTCGGGCCGCGTCGCCTTGCGGATCGTACAGCAACATCGCCACGCCGCCCCGGCGAACCTGTGCGTCGGCGGCGCGTGAGCCTTGGCGAACCAGGTCCAGAAGCGCGGCGGACGGGACGTCGGCCAAACTTAACACTTGTTGGCCCACGGGCCCGGCGAGGACCAATCGACCGGTTCGCAACTCCAGAATCCGCCAGCGCTTGCCAGCCTGTTCCAGTTCGGCCGCGCCTTTCAACTCGGCAACCGTCTGTTCCAAGGCCTGCACGAACGGCTGCAAGGCCGCGTAGACGGCGTCCAGCCGCCGCCAACGCGACGCCAGCTCGGGCTCCTTTTGGCTGGCGAACTTGGCGATCTGCAACATGGCGCCGGCGCTGCGAACATCCTTGCGCAGCAGGGCTCGCTCGGCCTCGTCCAGCGCTTGAGCAGGCCCGACCAGTTGCCCCGGCTTTGAACCGACGGGCTCTCCTTGGTCGGCGACGGCGTCGAGGGCATTCGCCAGTGGCGAGATGTTCTGGTCTGCAACCTCGGAGCCGTTGGCGGCGGGTGGATTGGCCTGCGCAAGGGCGCGTCGATCCGTCGGACCCGTTGCGCCGGCGCTTGGGGGTACTTCAGGCAAAGGCTGGGCGGGAGCGGAATCGGCGGCAGCGGGCGCAGGATTGGTTGGCGGGGCAGTGATCGCCGAGGACGGCCGCGGCGACAGTTTGTTGGCGTAGTACAACCAGCCCAGGCCGCCAACGACTATCATGGCGGTTAGCAAGGCCACCATCGGCGCCACGTCGGGCCGGCGTCTCCTGAGTGTGATGGGCCTGTCGGCGACAACAATCGCCGGTTGTTCAGCGGGTCGCGCTGGAGACGCTTGGGGCAGCGCGGCGCCGCGCAGGTCGTCGGCGTCCAATTCGGTTGTCTCGGCCCATTGCGCCGCGTGTTCCATTTGTTCGCGGCGCAGGCGCTCGTCGTACGCCCGTTTTTTTTCGGCGTTGAGCAGGCAAACTTGAGCGGCGGCCAATTCATTGAGCAGGCGCTGCGAGATCTGGGCAAACTGCCCTGACTGATACGTCTTGACGTGGGCCATCTGCCGGTCGGCGGCGTTGGCGATCACATCGGGATCGTCTTCAAGCGTTCGCAGCCCCAAAAGCGCGTAATGATCCGGAGGCCGCCGCGGCGAGCGGATGCCCAACCACTTCAGATACGGATCGAACGCCTGCTGGGTCACGCCGTGGGCTCCCCAGGGACTGCCTGGTTGTTGTCCTGCGGGGGGCGAGCGCGGGCTCAAAACACCCCTTGCGCGATTATGGGCCGAATCGAAAACGCCAACAAGGAAGCGGTTCGACCGGCCCATTCGCGTGGTTCTTGGAGGACCACCCAGCAGGTTTCCCGCGCCAGCCGGAAAGCGGTCGGCCATTGATTGCAGCGGCGACATGCTTGCCCCATATTCTGGGGTTTGTTTAATATGATTCTGGCGCGGCGGAAGTGAAACGTGCTTGGTCATGAACTTGGGTTTGAAACCCGTTCACACATGGGGTGCTGCATGACGACGCGTGGTGCGCTTTGGCTTGTTTTGACGGGCTGTCTGATTTTGAGCGCGGCCGCGCCGGCGCTGGCCCAGCGGAAGAGGAATTCCGGCGGTGCGCCGACGTACAAAGTCGGGCAACGGGTCATGGTGAACTCGTGGGGCGACTGGGTTCCGGGCATTGTCACCAGCGTCGATCGGTTTGCCACAGTCGGCCGCATCGAAGTCAAGACCAAGGACCACAAGAACGGCTGGCCCTACGATCTGTCAGACATTCGTCCGCTGCCGAAAAAGCCGGCGGCGGAGACGGCCGAATCCGCCGCGGCCGCCGACCCCTTTGCGACGGATGAGGAGAAGTTCGACAGGATCGGCCGGCGAACCTGGAGCGACACCACGGGGAAGTTCAAGGTCGAGGCACGGATTGCCCGCTTGCAGGGGGACGCCGTTGTGTTGAGGCGCGCCGACGGCAAGGAGATCACAGTGCCGGTCGCGAAGCTGTCGCCCGACGATCAGCAGATGGTCAGAAACCCGCTGGGACCGTCGCGCGGCGACAGCGAAGTCGGGGAAGCGACGGGCGAGGACAACTGGTTCGAGGAAGAGGAGTTTCTCAACGCCAAACCGGCGGCGGCGCCGGACGTCAAGACGTTGGAAATCGACACGGCCAAGGCCAAACCGTTGGACTTAGGGTCGGGAGTGAAATGGACCTATTCGCCGCGGCCGGCGGCCGGGCCGCCCGCCAGTCCCGTGCGAATTGCCCTGGGGCCGAAGCGCGATTTTTTTGACAGTGTGTCTCAAATTCTCTTTTCGCCCGACATGGGCCGCGGTTTCGTCATCATCGGGCAGGGCCATCGCCACGAGAAGCCTCCGCGGGTCATCGCCTGCGATTTGAAAGAAGGGGCCGTCAGTCAGCAGGGCGAATTCTTCTCCGGCCAATTGCCGCTGGCCATCAGTCCCAATGGCCAGACGCTCGTGGCCCGCTCCGACGGGTTTGGGTTTGGCAAGTCCAGTACGCTGTACGTGCATCAACTCGACGGCTACAAGGCAACGCCCAAATTTGCTTGGCAACCCTATGCGCTGCACGACCGGCACGGCCGCAGCCAAGACGTTGCCGAGGCGGTGTTTGTCGACGATCAACATTTGTTGACGATGAGCGAAGAGGGCGTGCTTTACACCTGGAGCGTCGGCGAACAGGTCAAGCCGTTGTATTTTGGTCACTCGGCGCGGCGGAGCAGCCTGGCCCTTGGCGCCAACGGAGATTGCCTGGCGGTACGGAGCGAAAGCGGCGTGGCGCTGATCGAACCAACCACTGGCAAGAGCCTGGGCCTGTTGCC
>CAYWTU010000304.1:0-5681 GCA_964461275.1 uncultured Pirellulales bacterium
TGGGAAAAATCATCACTGCCAGTCGGACTCCGTCGGCGTCGCAGCGCTGCTTGAGCAGCGTCAGTTCTTCCAGGCAGACGTCAAACCGACGCGGTCGCTGATGGCGGCTTTGTTTGCGCCGCGCCCCAAGCGGCGCGAACAATCGCTCGACCTGAGTGGGCGTCTGATAGCCTGGCAGCTTCTGTTCGTCTTTCCAGGCGATGTCGTCATTATCGACCATGGCGACAACCACCAATTGCGGCCGATACGGCGCCGCTTCAAGTTCGTAGCACAACCGCTCCTGTCGCGTGTTGTAGCCGCTGTGGCCGAAATTGAGGACTTCGTAGCGCGGGCCGCTGGACGACTGCCCGTCGGCAGTCACGGTTGCGTTGAGCAGCTTCTCCAGCCGATTGGAGAAACGGTCCTGCTCGTGGACGCCCGTGCCGTAGGTGCACGAGTCTCCCAGGCACACGATGCGAAACACGCCGGGCCGCGCCTCGATGGGGCGTTCATCGTCGCGATAGCCCAGCGAGTTCGTTCGTGTCTCCACGTAATGCCGCAGCGGTACGAGGCGATGTTCGGGTCGGTCGGCCAGGACCGCCACGTCGGAAATCTCGGTCCGCCCCGCGCGGTCGCCGAACATGAGTTGCAATTCGCCGTCGGCCGTGTCCGTAGCGATGAACGGTATGGAAAACGCCCGCCAGGCGGTGTCGACCTGAACGCCTTGCTGAAGACCCAGCGACTGCCCCACGTCGCGCTCGCGATGGATGGACATCGGCATCCAGCGGGGAGCGTCGCTACGAGCCCAAAACTCCAGTCGATAGCCGGCGTCCCGCACAAGCGACAAACCGCGGTAATACAATTGCGCCGACCCGGGTCGCTGACGATCGGACCACAGCACGCGTAGCGCCAACGCGCGCGACTCGGGCCGATACGCCTCGAAACTACCCCAGACTTGGTCGAGAAATCGCGCCTTCCAGCGCTGCATGTCCAACCGGCCCTCCAGCGGAATCATGCTCAGCCGCGCCACTTCCACCGCGGCGTCGGCCTCGCCCAACTCCAGCGACAGCACCGCGCTGCGGTCATTCTGCCCGGCGCGAAACTCCAGGCTGACATCCTGCCATTCGGGCGTCAGTTCGAGCTGCGCATTGAGCCCCAGATTGAAAGTGCGCGGGCGGGTCGTGCTCAACGTGAGCCGCGCCGGGCGCCGGGCGTCGGCCCGAATGCGCAACGAAAACTGATATCGCTCGCCTGCCACAATCGGCAACTCGTCGGCGGTGGCCATTACGTCGTAACTGCGCTCGCTCATCCGCTTCCGAATCTCGAACCTCGCGACTTCGTTCTGCTCGCCTACGCGCTGAAGCCGCACTTCGCCTCCCTCGGTGCAGCGCAGCTTCCAACGCAGGCCGTCTTCCGCGACCAGCGCCGGCCGAGTGTGAAAATAGCCCCGCGGATTCGACGGATACCAACTGCGGAAGCGCTGGTTCGGGCCCAAGCGATACCCGAACTCTGGGTTCTCGTGGATGCCAGAGAACATGCCCTCCGTGCGAAACGGAGGGGGCGGCAAGTCGCCCACCAGGTCCGGCCGCCAGGCCGACCACAGCGCGTTGGCGCCCCAGCCGGCGCCGCTCAGCGCCAGCGATAAGGCCAGCGCCTGACTGGCGCGCACGCGTCCGGTGGCCACGAGCAGCATCGCCAAGATCGCCGCCGCCAGAACCATAATCGAACCGGCTGCCGTCGATTTCAGGTGCGCCGGAATCTCTGTCCGCTCGAGCGCCCGAGAAAAATACCACAGTTGGCCGCCGGCCAGAGCCAGACCGGCAAACGCCAACCACCGCCGCGGCCAGCGGATGGTCAGCGCCGCGACGGCGGCAACGCTTGCCACCAAACAGCCGGCCGCAATCCGCGTCGAGTCCAGCGGAAACTCCCTCCAAAAAATCCAGCCCTGCATCGCGGCGTAGAGCGCGACCAAAAGTCCAATCGCCCGAGGGCCAGGCATCCGCTCGACGCGGCGCGGTGCCTGCGCCGAAGTGATTTCGGTAACGCTCATCAAACGTCCGTCGCCGACGCGGCAGTTTCCTCGAACAGCGTTTCGTATTGCCGCACGACTTCGTCGACGGCAAACTGCCGCACCACGCGGTTCCTTGCGGCTCGCCCCCAGGCGTTGCGGCGAGAAGGGTCGGCGGCTTCTGCCAGGGCCCCGGCGAGTGCGTCGGCGTCGCCCACCGGCACAAGCCGTCCTTCGACGCCATCGGTGAGCAATTCCGCAGGCCCAAAACTACAGCGCGTACTAACGACCGGCGTGCCGCAGGCCATGGCCTCGATGATCACGTTGGGCAGTCCTTCGTAGTCGCTGCACAGGGCGCAGACATCCGCCTGTCGAAACAGTGGAAACGGGTTGGCCACGTGCCCTAGCCAACGGACGCGGTTGGCGATTCCCAACCGCTCCGCGTGCGCGCGCAGCGGCGGTTCGAGCGCACCGCGGCCCAGCAACCATAGTTCGGCGTCGCCGTCGAGTCGCGCCATCGCGTCGAGCAGCAGCCGTTGGTTCTTTTGCGGGTGAAATTGACCCGCGTGGATCACGGTGAACGTGCCGGGGCATTTGACCAATGCCGGCGATTCGGCCGCCGCCCGCTCAATCGCGGCCAGGTCGACGACGTTCCAGGCCGTAGCGGTCCGCTCCGGCGGCAGGTTGAGAAACGTGGCCAGAGACTTGCGAACCCCCTCGCAACAGCCCAGCACTCGCGCGGCTCGCGGCAGGACGCGGCGAGCCCAGACGCCCAAGGCGCCCGGCATCTCACGATACGGATTGTTGGTCAATCGACACAGCCACGGTGGCCGATGCCGACAGCGGCCCAGCGCCGTGCCGGTCACCAGACTGACGAAGTGCAGTTGGCTATAGACCAGGTCGGGTTGCCAGTGGTCAATCAGCGCCGCCAGGCGGCGAACCGTCCGCGGCGTATGCCAAGGGCGCGTCTTGTCGAGGATGGTCTGCGGCACGTCGGCCGGACTTGGAAAATCGAAACGCGGCCGCCAGTAGCAGACATGCAGATCAAACAGGTCTCGCGACAGCCGCGCTAGCAAGTTGCTAAACTCGCGCTCGGCCCCGCGTCCCACCAGGTCCGACGTCGTGAGCAACAGCTTGATCCGTCGCGTCGGGGCGGAATCGGCCCCTCGTGTGGCCGCAGCGGCGGGTTGATTGGCGGCACGGGCGTTCAATACCACAGCCGTCCCGAATGTTGGCGAAGAAAATGCCTGGTTCGCGGACTGATGACCCGGCGAGTGCGCCAGGCCGCGGGAATTCCCCGCAGCGCGTCGCACGTTCCCCGTAGCCACGCCCCCCCATACCCCTGACGCAGCGCGGTTGCGGCCCCGTGCAGCCACCAGCACAGCGTTGTGCTCAGCACATACGGCCAAGGCAGGTTGCGGACCGCTACCCAACAGCGAGACCGTAGGTTGTAGTACACGTACTGGCCACTGGGGCGCGCCGCCGACGGCCGATGCACGACCTCAATGCGACGACTATGCAGCACGCGGCCGCCGCGCTCCAGTAGTCGATACGACAGGTCGATCTCCTCGCCGGAGTAGACCAACGGTTCCCAGAATGCACCGGCCGCCTGAAAAGCCTCGCGGCGGACGGCAAACCCCGTGCCGCAGAAATACGCCGATTGGTAATCGTCGGCGGGTGGTCGCTTGTCCACCCGCGGAATGGAGCGTCGCTCCTCATCGCCTGTTTGTCCGTCGCGGATCAAGAAGCTGACGCAGACCAGTTGCGGGTCGGTGAAAAACAATTTCGCCGCGCGGTCCACCGCGTCGTCATCAACCAGTTGTGCATCGTCGTCCAGGAAAAGGACGATGGCGCCCTGGGCGGCCTCGACGCCGCGATTGCGGGCGCCAGGCACGCCTTGGTTGCTCGAAAGTTCCACCAGTCGAACAGCGGGGAATTCCTCACGCACCAACTCGCCCGTTCCGTCCGTTGAAGCGTTATCGACCACGATCCATTCCAGCGGCCGATAAGTTTGCGACAGGAGGCTCGTCAGGCAACGGGGCAACTCCTGCCGTCGGTTCATCGTGATCACGACGCACGACACCAGCGGTCGATCCGTCTGCACGCCGTCCAAGCCGCCTGCCGGGCTTTCTCCATGGTGCATCATTCGCCGGCGGACAAGCTCGTGCGGCGACGGCGCCGACCGCGAGTGGAAGCAGGTCGAGCCGGCTGCGCGTGTGTCTTGCGGCGCCAGGCCCACAACATCAATCCGCCCCACACCGCCAGGCCGCCGGCGGTAAACCACTTTAGGTTCGGATTGGGCCGATAAGGAACCGCCACGCGAACCGCCGGCTTCAGCGACACATCGGAGATTTCCACGGCGGCGTTGGAGACGCCCAAATTGAACTGTAAGCGGGCATGTTGATCGGAGCCGGCCGCCGAGAATTCAAAGCGAAACGCCTGCCAGTGGTCGGTCAATTCGACTTCACGGTACAGCCCCAAGGCGTCCCACGGCTCGTACGACTGTGTGACTCCCAAGCTCATCGACCGTGGACGATCGGCCCGGGCCAGAAAGTCGAGCACATAGCGACGATGGGCCTCCAGGGCGCCCAGGTCTTGATACACGTCGATGCCGAACCGCGTTGTGCCCGGCTTAATGATCTCCACGCGGACCATTCCGGGCTGGTCGTCCGAGGAAATGATCTGCGCATCGCGGTCCGGGCGATGTTGCAGCGTCCAGCGGCCCCGCGACACGGCCCCTTCGGCCAGTTGCCCCTCGCCGCCGTCCGTCGGTCCGTCCGCAAGCGCCAGCTTTAGCTCGGCGATCTCGACTTCGCCCTTCGCCGCTCCCAACCAAAAGATCAGCCCGCCGTTCTCATCTTCGATGGGACAGACGAATTCGCGGCTGAAGTCGCGCCAATCCGTTCCCACCGTCAACGTGGCGTGCGGCCCCAAGCTCTGCCCCGGCTCGCGCGTTTGAACCAACATGCACCCCACCTCGCGCGGCGTTTCGGCGCGAATGCGAAACGACAGCCGATAGCGCGTGTCCTTGCGAAACGGGAGTTGGTCGCGAATCAACTGCACACCGTGTGGCGGGAGGTCGGCGGCGCTGGTGACCACGATGGCCCCGGTCGGCGCGGCGCTGGATGACGTGAGCCGGGCGGCGCTCTCGGCGTCTTGGGTCAAGCGCCACGCTCGCGGCCTCAGCGAAACCGCGCCCAACTCGACCGCCGTCGGAAAACTGCCCAGTTCAAGCGCCAATTGCGCCGTCTCGACCGAATCGGAGGAGACAAATTCATGCCGAAACGTGTGCCATTGGTCGGTCAGGCGGTCGCGGACCGACAACCCCAACGTCGGCGATCGCTGGCCGTCTTGCGCCAGTTCCACGCCGATCAGGCGGGTGCGATCGCTGCGGGCCGCATACTCAAGCACATACGCCTGACGGTGCCGCAGCACCGGCAGCGCCCGCAGCGCTGTGAGCGAGGCGGACTTGTCGGGCGAATCTGCACGACGGACGCGGACCACTTCGGGGCGGTCGGGCGCCGTCCAGGTTTCGGCGGCGGCCTCGGGAGACGCGGCAATCCGCCAACCGTCGGCCGGCAACGCATCGGCCGGAACGGGATGCCAGCCTGCGCCGGCTTCGCCCTCCCGTTGCTCGTCTTCTGGCGATTTGGCCGCAGGATTGCGGGCTTCGCCCAATCCTCCGACCTCTGCC
>CAYWTU010000305.1:0-5675 GCA_964461275.1 uncultured Pirellulales bacterium
CGATGCGGGAGGCGAACGACTCGCGCCGATCCCAGCCCAGGCGCTCGTCGGCCATGATCGCGTCCTGCGCCGTGCGCCACGCGAGGCTCCGCTCGTCGCCGTCATCCTCGAGCCAGCGGTAGGGGTCGGGCACCGGGCGGCCATGGAGGTTCTCTCCGAGCAGGCCCAAGGGGGCGGCTCGCTGGGCTACCCTCTGATGAAGGTGCGGATTACCGTTGTGGGAGGCGAGCAGCACGAAGGCGAATCGAACGAAATCGCCTTCCGCCACGCCGCGGCCGACGCCTTCACCAAGGCGCTGCACGAGGCGGGAATCGTGCTGCTGGAGCCGATTATGAAGTTGGAAATCACCACGCCCGAGGAGCACGTGGGCGATTTCGTCAGCGACTTGCAACAGCGGCGGGCGGTCATCACCCAGACCACCTCGCGCGGCAAGGCCACGGTCATTGAGGCCCAGGCGCCGCTGGCCAATTTGTTTGGCTACTCCAACGCCATGCGCGGCATGAGTCAGGGCCGCGCCAGTTGCAGCATGGAGCCCGCCGCTTACGGCCCCGCGCCGCAAGAGGTGTTGGACCAGTTCATGTAACGGTCGGGCGGCGTTGCACTGATCGCTGAGCCGGTGGCGCCGAAATCTCGCGTCCGCCCCTCCGCGCCAGGCGACCGGTGCGTTAGGCTCATAGCGCCCCTTCGGGCAACCGAATACGTTCCTTCGCCTCCTTTCAGCGAGCGTCGCCATGAGCCTTCCTGAAATTGTCCCCGGCAAAACGCGCTTGGGCTGGATCGGCACGGGCGTAATGGGCAACAGCATGTGCGGCCACCTGTTGGCCAAGGGCTTCGCCGTCACCGTCTACAACCGCACGCAGGCCCGGGCGCAGGGGCTGGTCCAGCGAGGCGCCGTGTGGGCCGATTCGCCGCGGGCCGTGGCCCAAGCCTCGGACGTGGTGTTCACCATCGTCGGTTTTCCTAGTGACGTGCGACAGGTCGTGCTGGGCGCCGACGGCGCGCTGGCCGGCAGTGCGGCAGGCAACATTCTGGTCGACATGACCACGAGCGAACCGTCTTTGGCCGAAGAGATCGCCGCCGCGGCAAAGGCCAAAGGAGTGTACAGCGTCGACGCCCCCGTGTCGGGCGGCGACATCGGCGCCCGTGAGGCCCGGCTGTCGATCATGATCGGCGGCGATCCGGCGGTGGTTGAAGCGCTCCGGCCGTGCTGGGACGCGATGGGAAAGACCATCGTTCATCAAGGGGGTCCCGGCGCCGGCCAGCACACCAAAATGGTCAATCAGATTCTGATTGCGTCCAACATGATCGGCGTCTGCGAAGCGCTGCTCTACGGCTATCGGGCCGGCTTGAACCTGGAAACCGTGATCCAATCGGTGGGGCCGGGAGCGGCCGGAAGCTGGTCGCTGGCGAACCTGGGGCCGCGAATCATCAGCAACAATTTCGCGCCGGGGTTCGTGGTCGAGCACTTCATCAAAGATATGGGGATTGCGCTGGCCGAATCGAAGCGGATGGGTCTGGCCATGCCGGGGCTGGCGCTGGCGCAGCAGCTCTACGTGGCGCTGGCGGCGCAAGGTCACGCCAAGGACGGCACGCACGCCTTGGAGCTGGCCTTAGCCAAGTTGTCAGGAATCGATTGGCTGCCACGCTAGCGGACGGCGCTTCCGCCCATTTTTTCCAGATCGCCCGCACTCGCGCGGTCGGACCTTCGCACATCGCGGAACCGGCAAAGTTTCGCGCTTCTACTGAATCTGCGCCGCCCGACGGGCCGATCATGTGACCTGCGAATCTGTCGTAATAGGGCAGGGGGTAATTAGGGCAGGTGAACTATGAGCAAGCGCAGCCACATGCGTCGTCCGTTGCCGCCGTCCGCGTCGCAAGATCGTCGCGAAACCGTCGGCGCTCGCTTCGATGCGGCCCACCCGATGCAAACCGCATCGGCCCTAGGTGCTCGCCCGGAACCTCCGCAGGTCGAGCCCGGCGGGGCGCTGGTTCCCGTCTCCGACGACGTGGCCGTGGCCCGGCAATGGCTGGCTCGCCAGGCCCGCCAGATCAGCTCCCATCTCAAGCGCCGGCAGTCCGACTTGGACCGCCGTGAAGCGCAATTGCACCGGCAACTCGCCGAGCTGGAAAATGAGCGCCGCACCGGCCGATTGTGGTTCAACGAGCGTCAGGAAGAGCACAACCAGCGCGACGCGGAACTGGCCCAGCGCCAACGGGAGCTGGAGGAGCAGGGCTCCCGATTGACGGCGGCCGAGCGGTACGCCGATGCGGCCCGGCAGGAAAGCCTACAGGACGTGGCCGCGCGCGAGCAGAAGCTGAGCGAGCTACACGCCAAACTCGAGACCTGGGCGGCGCAGCTGTTCCAGCGCGAACAGGCGGCGCACGCGGCGCAAGACGAGCTGGCCAATCTGCGCCTAAAAACCGAGGACCAGCTTCGACATGCGCGGCAAATAACGGATTCGCGACGCGAGGCGTCGTTGGAACTGGTGCGCTTGGCGCAGCAGGGCATCGAACGGCGGCGCCAGGCGCTGGAGGAAATCGAGCGCAGCCACGCGGAACGGTTGTCCGAGGCCGATCTGCGATTGGCTCAAGCGCGGCGCGAGCTCAACCTGGCAGCCGCCCAAATCGAAGACCGTCGTCGCGCGGTGGAAGAGGCCGAGGCGCTGTTGGCACAAGGTCAGGCCGACCTGGAGCGGGAGCGCATCAAGTTGGCGCAACGCCGCGCCATGCCTGAACCTGCGGTAGCGGCGCCGACCGCGCCTCCACGAACGGCCGATGACGACGAGCAACTGGCGGCCAAGCGGCGCTACCTAGTGCGGCTAGAGGAAGAACTGGAAAGTCGTCGGCAATCCCTGGAGCAGCTTCGCGACGAACTTGCTCGAGCCCACCGCGAATCGCTGGAAATGCGGCTCGCGGCCGAGGAATTGTGGGGCCAACTTTCCGGAACGGCCCCCCCCGCACTTCTCACGCAAGCCCTTGGTGAGGTGCGTCGCAGACTGGCCGACCACTACCGGTTGGCCGAGGCCGAACTGGAGGAGCGCCGCAAGGAACTTTCGTCGCTGGAACAGCGGTTGGCCGATCAGGCCGACCGCGTCAAACGCCGCCAACAAGATTTGTACGCCTGGGTGGCCAAGCGTCAGGAAGAATTGGACCGCCAGTCGCAAGATCTTTCGCAACGTCAAACCGAACTGACGCGCGAACAAGTGCGGCTCAAGCGCGGCGCCGACGACTGGCTATCCGAGCGGGCCGGCTATCAGGAAGAAATCCGGCGGCTGATGTCCAAGCTGCGGCAGCGCGAGGCAGCGCTCGTGTAGGCCGGCCGTATACAGGCCTAAGAGTCCGCACACCCATCCCGAATAAGCTACGAGCCTTTGACCCAAGGGGGGCCAAAGGCTCGTGTGCTTTTTTAGGTGTTCTGCTCGCGCGCTGGGCAACCCCGCCCTACGATTAGCGGTCGCTGTCGTCACCTGCCTCCGCATCTTCGTCGTCGCGATGCGCCGCAGGAGGCGATTCTTCCCGGGCGCTCTGGAGCTCATCCGCATCCGGCTGCCTGCCGACATCGGCCAGCGACTCGTCGGCCCGCGACCGTTCGGCCAAACCCTGGGCGGTGGAGGCCAATTCCTGGCCCTTGCGCAGCTCGTCTTCGCCAAAATACGGATACTTGAACCCGCCGATCCGTTCGATCTTCTTGTCGGCCAAGGACTGCCAACTCATGCCGCTGGCCAGATGCCAGGCCGCCACTTGGGCGTCGCGCTGGGTGAACCCCTGGCTGTTCATTACCTCCAACAGCCGATGCACGCGGGTGTCGCTGGTGTATTGGCCGATCGGCATGATCTGATAGTCCATGCTGGGCCGCGGCTCTGGTTTGCCGTGTTCCAGACAGACGCAGTTGAACTTAACCTGCGTCAGCTTCTCAGCCGGCACATTAAACATGCCGCCGCCGCCGCCCATTCCACCACCCATCCCGCCGCCCATCATCCCGCCGCCTCCCATGGCCTGTCCGCCGCCGCCGCCACCGCCAAAACCGCCGCCACCGCCCAATCCGCCGGCCCGTTGTGCCAAGATTGGCACCGCGGCGAACGCCTTGGGCAGCCGCACGTTGAGCGGCCGCTGGCTCTTGTTTTCCACCAACATTCGCGCTTCGCGCGAATCGCGGGGGATGAACTTCACTTCCAGTTCACCCGTGTTGATTCCGTCGAACAAGTCGACGGTCTCGTCGGCCGGATTCACCGCGCCCGGCTTCATGGGACGCGGCCGTCGTTCCGCCGCGCGACCGGCGCCGCACAGGGCAAAGATTGCCAGCGCGAACCAGGCGCAGGCGTGTCCTGAGAATTTAACCATGATCGGCGCCTCTCATTTTCTCTGGTTGTTTTCAGAGCGACTTAAACGAACCGCCCAGACCCGATGGCATTGCGCCATCGACGGCGATTATCAAGCCGCGGGTCTTCACGGGCAGGGCATATATTGGCCTGCCCAGAAGACGAGAAAAACTGCTGTTCCGTATCTTTTAGGGTAACCATGGCGGCAGGGCGGACCAAGCGTATTTCGCGCAAAATGGCGAGGTTTTGCCGCCTACGAAAGGCAGAAGCGTTCAACGGACCTTCCACAGCCCCGGCGGTCTGACAGCAACGCCGATCAGGTCGTAAGGCTGCAGGACCAACTCGACCGGTCGCCAAGGCAAGGTTCAGATCGCGTCACAAGTTGTGAAATAGTTTGAACTTACGTTCGGACAACTAGCGCAGTCTGCCCCCTGGGCATGCAAAGGTCGCCTGTTCCCGACGGCGGCGAGGCCCGTCAAACCAGGCGGTCTGTCACAAATTTGCCGCTTATGCCGGTTGTATGGCTAGTAACGGTCGTAGCTGTTGTAGCGGTCATAAGGTGTCGATCCATAGCAGCGTGGCGACAGTTCAAATCGCTGCCCGCCACGCGCGACCGGCCGACCAGCCAGAAGCGCCCGCGGCAAGTCGAGCCGGTCGGAACGTCCGACCCAGCCGGACGCTGGAAGCCCAACGGCCTCGCGCCGGACCGGCGTTCCGACCGGCTTGCGCCGCGGCAGCCAACATCGATGACGGCCGGCCAGCGCCTAGTGCGCGCGCCTCCGCGGAGAACCAACCATGACGATGATCGCACGATCGCTGTACGTGATGCTGATGTGGAGCGTCATCGCCGGCTGGGGCTGGCACTGCGCCGCGGCCCAAGTTCCCACCGTGCCCCAAGACGATCCGTCGGCCGAGGCGGAGGGCTGCGACGACGGCGCCGTGTACGAAGGCGACGGCTTTGCGCAGGCGGTTACGTCGTGTTGCGACGCGGCCTCGTGTCCCGTGGACTGTTGCCAGCCGTGTTATCGACCACAGCGCTGGTTTGCCGCGGGCGATGCGATTTGGTTGCAGCGCGAGTCCGCCGGCAACATTCTATTGGCCCGAGAGGTCGACGCCGCCGGCGATCAAGTGGGCAATCGCCGCTTGGACTCGGACCGCGTTTCGGGATTCGACATGCGGACCGGGTTTCGTGCGCTGGTGGGCTATCGCCTAGGATGCCGTGGCGCCGCGGAGTTCTCATACTTCGGCATGAACTTCTGGGAAGGCAACGGCGAATTCCGGCCGACGCACAACCGGGCGGTGGCCGTGCAGTCGCCGTATCTGGGCAGCGCGGTTCCCACAGCCGACAACGGCTTT
>CAYWTU010000306.1:0-5658 GCA_964461275.1 uncultured Pirellulales bacterium
GGGAGAGCCGTGTTCGGCCCGGACCGTGTTCTCACGGAGCCGGTTTTGTGTAGTATGCAAGACGGCGCGGCTGGGACGCACCAGGGCATGTTCGGCCGCAGTCTGAGCAGTGGCGGCCGGCACGTTCTCAAATTCGAACGTCACCACCGCAACGGCCTTGGCGAACCGCCGCACAGCGTCCAGGTCGTCGTAGTTGGCCTTGATCTCCACGTCGGCCACTTGACCGGTGGGCGTGTCGTCATCGGGCGAAAAGGTGTGCACACGATAGCCCATCCGCCTGGCCGCAATGGCGAACATCCGGCCCAACTGGCCGCTTCCCAACACGCCGATGGCGGCGCCGGGCAGAACGGGGCTAAGGGGGGCCGCCCCGCGACTCACGGCAAGTGCTCCCCCAGCACGCGCTGGGTCTGCTCCTCTTGGAACGCCTGCAATTGAACTCGGTACAACGGCCGCTCGATGGCCAAAATCCGCACCGCCAACAGCGCCGCGTTGATGGCTCCCGCTTTGCCGATGGCCAACGTGCCGACCGGCACGCCCCCGGGCATCTGCACGATCGACAACAGCGAATCGATTCCGTTGAGCGCCGCGCTAGTCACCGGCACACCCAAGACGGGCAACGTGGTGTGCGCCGAGACCATGCCCGGCAAGTGCGCCGCGCCGCCGGCGCCCGCAATGATCACCGCCAACCCCCGTTTCTCGGCCTCTTGGGCGTACTGCCGCATCCAATCGGGCGTACGATGCGCCGAAACAACCCGGCACTCGTGCGGAATGCCGAACTGGGTCAACGTCGCATGGGTGTGATGCATCACTTCCCAGTCCGACTTGCTGCCCATGATGACGCCCACCAGCGGCGCGCTTTCTTGGCTCATACTCGGCTCGGCTTTCCGGACGGGCTGCGCTGAGGCAATGACGGTTCGGTCGATTGCCGCGGGTGCGCGGGACGACGATGAGTCACTAAGAGGCCGCCAATCAATCTGACAACGGCCCTCTAACTCCCGTTGATTCCAGCGCACCGAGAAGGTTGTTTGTTGGACTCTAAGATACTCGATGACAGCGGCGGCGAGAACCTGCCGCGAGCCGACCAGGCGCATCACGATGGACCGGCTAGAATGGGGACCGCTGACAGCGTTCCCCTTGCCAGGTCGTCCCGCCCACCGGCCTGCATGCGAGTCGTCGCCCATGACACCGACCCCAACCTCGTCCGAGTACCGCCTGTTCTGGCGCGAGTTTCGCCGCAACTTCGAGACCACCGGCTCGGTGATTCCCAGTGGGCCGGCCCTGGCCAAGGCGATCACGCGACACGTGGACGATCCCGCCGACCGACCGCGACGGCTGCTGGAAGCGGGCCCCGGCACGGGCGCCGCAACCCGCTGGATCATCCGTCGGATGCGCGCGGACGACCGGCTGGACCTGGTCGAAATCAACCCCATGTTCGCCGATCACCTCCGCCGCGAATTGGCTCGACGGCCCGATTGGCAGTCGGTTTCCGGCCGTGTCCGGGTGCTCCAGCAACCCATTCAAGACCTTCCCGGCCAGGGAGAATACGACCTGGTGATCTCAGGTCTGCCGTTCAACAATTTCCATGGGCCGCTGGTGCGGCAGGTGCTGGACGCCTATCGTCGGTTGTTGCGGCGGGGTGGCGCACTGTCGTTCTTCCAATATATTGGACTCTGCGCCGCAAAACAGGCATTGGCCCGAGGCAATGAGCGAGCACGCTTGCAGGGAGTCACCGAGGCGCTGGCCGACGCTCTGGGGGCACACGAGTTCGACCGGCAGTGGATTTGGACCAACGTACCGCCCGCCTGGGTTCACCATTTGCGATTCGATGCCGACGGCTCTCAACAATCACAAGACAGTCGTACGACTTGACGAAAGCCCTGCATGACCAACTCCGTGAAGAAGCAGTTCGATTTGACCGGCAAAGTGGCCTTGGTGACTGGCGCCAGTAAGGGCATCGGCCTGGAGATCGCCCGTGCCTTGGCCGAGTGCGGAGCACAAGTGATCGTCAGCAGCCGCAAGCAAGCGGCGGTTGACGCGGTGGCCGCCGAACTGTCCGGTGCGGGCTACAAGGCAGCGGCCATCGCCTGCCACGTGGGAGATATCGCGGCGGCCAGGGGGCTGGTCGACCAAACGATTGAGCGGTTCGGCGGCGTCGATGTCATCGTGAACAACGCGGCCTCCAATCCTGTCTTCGGTCCTGTGATCCACGCCGACGATACGGTGTTCGACAAGATTTTTGGCGTCAATTTGCGGGCGCCGCTGGAAATCGCCAAGCAAGCGTTCGAGAGTATGAGCCAGCGCGGGGGCGGGTCGATTATCAACATCTCCAGCGTCGGAGGTTTGAGCCCTGAACCCATGCTGGGACTGTACAGCGTGAGCAAGGCGGCCCTGATCAGCCTGACCAAAGTGCTGGCCAAGGAGTGGGGCCCGGCCAACATTCGCGCCAACGTCATCTGCCCCGGTCTGGTCAAAACCAAGTTCAGCGCCGCGCTCTGGGGCAACGACGAAATCCTCAACGAGTTCTTGCGGACCGTGCCGCTGGGTCGCATTGCACAGCCCGAGGAAATCGCCCCCTTGGCGTTGTTCCTGGCCAGCGACGCCGGCCGCTACTGCACCGGCGGCGTCTACACGGTCGACGGCGGCAGCACGATTTAACTCAGCGTTTGCCGCTGCGCCATGCCAATGCCCTTTCCGCCATCGACCGAGCTGTTGGCGCCCGCGGGCGATTGGGAGGCCCTGCGCGCCGCGGTGGCCAACGGCGCCGACGCCGTTTACTTCGGCCTCGACCACTTCAACGCTCGCTTTCGAGCGGAGAACTTCCGAAGGGACGAACTTCCCGAGGTCATGCGGTTTCTGCACGACCGAAACGTTCGCGGCTACGTTACGTTCAACACTTTGGTCTTCTCGGACGAGCTGTCGCAGGCCGTCGACTACTTGGCGACCATTTACGAGGCTGGCGCCGACGCGGTCATTGTGCAGGACCTGGGGTTGGCCCAGTTGCTCGGCCAGGCGGCGCCAACGCTGCCGGTTCACGGCTCGACGCAGATGACGCTCACCGAGCCGTTGGGGGTGCGGTTCGTACAGCGGTTGGGCGTCGCACGGGTGATTCTGGCCCGCGAGCTGACGTTGGCCGAGGTGAGCGCCATCGGCCAATCGTGCGACGTGCCCCTGGAGGTTTTCGTCCACGGCGCCCTGTGCGTCTCCTACAGCGGTCAGTGCCTGACAAGCGAGGCGTTAGGCGGCCGCAGCGCCAATCGGGGCCAATGCGCGCAGGCGTGCCGGCTGCCGTACGAGTTGGTTGTGGACGGACAAGTGCGCGATTTGGGCGACCGGGCGTATCTGCTCAGTCCGCAAGACCTGGCGGCCTACGATGTGGTCGAGCCGTTGGTCGGCGCCGGCGTGGCATGTTTGAAAATTGAGGGCCGCCTCAAAAGCGCGTCTTACGTTGCCGCCGCCACTGCCGCGTATCGCCGGGCGCTGAACGCCGCCTTGGTGCAGCAACCCTATAGCATCAGGCAGCAAGAAAGGCTGGACCTGGAGCAGAGTTTTTCCCGCGGTTTTTCCCATGGGTTTCTCGCCGGCGTCGACCACCAAACGCTGGTTCCCGCCCGTTTTCCCAAGAGCCGAGGCGTCTTGGCCGGAGCGGTCGTTCGACTCCCGCCAGGGCAGGTGGTCGTTTCGCTTGAGCCGGGATTGCCGGACGACATCCTCAAACCGGGCGACGGAGTGGTGTTCGATCAAGGGCATCCGGAACAAGATGAGCAAGGTGGCCGGATCTTTTCCGTACAGCGGCTCGCACAGCCGGCCGCAGGGGGCCACGATGATGCGTCAACCGGCGCCCGCCTGGTGGCCCTCGAATTCGGCCGCGGCGCCGTTCATTTGGCCGCTCTGACAGTCGGGGGCCTGGTCTGGAAAACCGACGATCCGGAACTGCGGCGGCGCCTGGAGCGCAGCTATTCACGAGACCGGCCCGTACACCACGAGCCGATCAACTTTGCGTTGCGCGGTCAGGTCGGTGGGGCGCTGACGCTGGAGTCGCAAACCGCCTCAGGAGTGGTCGCCAGCGCCGTCTGGCCCGGGCCGTTGGGCGCGGCGCTCAAGCACCCGCTGGACGCGGCTGCGGCACGTGAACAATTGGGCCGATTGGGGGACACGCCCTTCGAGTTGGGAAATGTGTCGCTGGAATTCGACGCACCGGTGATGGTCCCCAAGAGCGTGCTCAACCAGTTGCGCAGGCAAGTGGTGGCCGAGATTCACCAGCGTCGCCGGCCAGTGCCGCCACCGTTCGATCGCAGCGTACTCGCCAGGCGCCGCGAAGCGATCGCCCGACATGTGCCGCAGGAGGCCGGTTCGGGCGGCAGTCTGTCCAACAGCCGGCCCAGCCTGTACGTCTTGGTGCGGTCGCCGGAGCAGTTGACCGCCACGCTCGAATGGCGCCCTCCCGATGGCCTCCCGCGGCCGACGATGGTGTACTGTGATTTCGAGGAGGTTCGCCGCCATCGCGACGCCGTGCTGGCAGCGCGCCAGGCGGCCGTGCCCATCGGCTTGGCCACGCTTCGTGTGCTAAAACCGAGCGACGCAGGGCTGGTCCGCCAAATCGCTCGGCTGGAGCCCGACGCCGTACTCATCCGCAATCTGGGCAGCTTGGAATTGCTGTGCGGAGAGTCGCCCCATCTGCCGCGGATCGGCGATTACTCGCTCAACGTCGCCAACGAGCTCACCGCCGATCTGTTTCGCCAGCACGGCCTGACGCGGCTGGTTCCCAGCTACGACCTCGATTGGGATCAGCTTTCCGCGATGCTCCGGAAGATCGACCCCGGATTGTTCGAAGTGGTGGTCCATCAGCATATGCCGATGTTCCATATGGAGCACTGCGTTTTCGCCGCCGCGCTGTCGGCCGGCAAAGACTACCGCGAATGCGGCCGGCCTTGCGACCGACACCAGGTTTCGCTCCGCGACCGAACCGGCGCCGAACTGCCGTTGGCCGCCGACACGGGGTGCCGCAACACGGTTTTCAACGCCGTGGCCCAATCGGCCGCGGAATACATTCCGCGCCTGCTGGCGCTGGGGGTGCGGCACTTCCGCGTCGAGCTGCTACGCGAATCGGCGGTCGAGACGCGAGAGTTGCTCGATCATTACAGCCGAGTCGTCGCTGGACGGGAGGATGGTCGCGGCGTCTGGCGGCGGCTCAATGCGCTGGGGCAACTGGGAGTCACCCGCGGCACACTGCAAGTGCTGCATTCGTCGGCAGCCCGGTAGCCGCGAAAAATCGGTTAATGCTGGGCAGCTTCTCGCAATTGAATTGATTCAAGCTATGCTGGGTGGCGCCCCGGTCGACGCGCTACTTGGTAGGCAACTGCCGCCGTTCAACGGCCTTTGGTCAGGAGACAATGGAACATGTTTCACGCGCTGTGGCTGACCCTGACTCTGGCCACCACCATGACCTTCGCGGCGCCCCTCGCCGCACAGCAGCCGGCCGAAGACGGGCCGTCGCCCCCCATCGCGGGCTCACAGGCCGGCCGCAAGCCTCCGGCCACCAAGCAAACGCGGCGGCTGCCGCCGTTCTACGCGCGAGCGGTGACGTCGACGCAGCGGCTGGCCATGTACGACATCCAAGACAAATACCAACGTCGCATCGAAGCGATTCAGGCGCAAATC
>CAYWTU010000307.1:0-5624 GCA_964461275.1 uncultured Pirellulales bacterium
GGGATGTTGCGGTTGATCTGTCATCGTGTCTCTCTGGTACGAGTCCCTGCCGGCCCGACGCTGGTCGGGCCCAGCTTCCATCACTGCGGCGGTTCGCTTACAGGCCCCACGCGGAAGCGAAGATTGCGAACCGCGTCAGCCGACAATTGCCGCTGCAATTCAGCCAAAAGCTGCGTTTTTCGAAACATCAATTCTTGCGATAACAGCGAATTGGCCACGACTATTTCCAACGTTCCACGACGCAACACCCCCACCCGCGACGCATCGGCGATCGTATCCCCCGCCGCCACACGCCACGCCGCTTGAATGGCCGCTGCACCCTGCACTCGGCCATACCCGCGCCGTACGAACAGCTCACTCAACACGTTGCCGATATGCTGCGGCTGACCCCGGCCCTGCGAGTCGGCTTGATATGGCCGAAACGGCATCGTCCCTGACCCTTTCTTGGCGGCAAACGTCCGGTCCACGTGCGCCAGGTGGTTCGCTACAATGCTCCCGCGTCCAGCGCCAACGGCATGATCACATAACCATAACCATCGTCCGTGCGACAGACCGCTGCGCTTTCTGAATCGCGCAACTCCATGGTGAAAGTCTTCTCGGGATCGAGCACGCGGAGAAAGTCGGCCACGTAGCGAGGGTCGAGTGAAATCGAGATTGGTTCCGCTTCAAAAGCGATCGGCAATTCGACTCGCGACTGACCTAGGTTGGCGGTGCGGCTAATCAGCGTCAGCACTCCATCCGCGAAGCGAAACGTGACGCCACGGCTTTCTTCGTTGGTGGTGATCGCCGCCTGCCGAACCGAGCTGTGCATTAGGCCAACCGGCAATTCGACTCGCTGGGTTCCGTCGCGACGGGGAAACACGTCCCGCCACTTGGGATACTTGCCCTGCACCAGGCTGCTGTAGATCGTCGTGCGCTCATTCTTGACGAGCACGCTGTTCGGCTTGGCCGCCACGCACACCTCGCTGGTGGCGTCGCCAATCGTTCGCTCCAAAAGCTGCATCGCCTTCGAGGGAACGATCGTCGCCTGATCCTGCGATTCGTGCCCGCCGACAGAATGGGCCGGACCTTCCATGTGCGCCAAACGCCGGCCGTCGGTGGCGACCGCCGACAACTTGTCTTTCTCGAATTCCAGGAGCACACCCCCCAAGGCAAACCGGGTGCTTTCGACATCGGTGGCGAACACGGTGCGGCGGATCAACTCGCGAAACAACCGGGCCGGAACTTCGTGGTAACTCGACTCTTGGAACGCCGCCACCACCGGGAATTCTTCTGGGTTTTCACCGGGCAGTCGAAACTCACTGCGGTCGCCGCGAATCAAGGTGCCGCGGTCGTCCGATTCCAACCGCAACTTGGCGTCGGTGCTTTCTCGCAAGATCGGCCCAAACCGCATGGTGGGCAACACGACGCTGCCGGGGCTGTCCACCTCCACCCCTGCCACCTCAACACGCACGCCGATCTCCAGGTCGGTGGCCAGCAGAATCGCTACGCCATCGCGAACTTCCAGCTTGACGTTCTGCAAGATCGTCTTGGGACTACGAGCGGGGGCGACGGCGCTCGCGGTGGCGTAAGCGGCCAGAAGTTTATCTCGTTCGCACGTGATTCGCATGGGAAACGTTGCCTGCAAGATGTTGGGAAGGGCTAGTTCGATCCGATTTCTGGGCCAAGGCGTTTGCGGCTCGCACAGTGCAGCCTTCAATGCTAGGAAAGAATGGTTCTTCTATATCAAAGAGTAGTAATAACAACAGTAATAGGGCTCGACGGAATCCCCAGGCTTGAGCAACGACTTAATGATAAATGTCCCTGCTCGGTCAGATGTTATGGAAGGTCGTTGGGTGGTGAATAAACTGTTCATCAATTGTTCGGGGTATGTCGCCGTCGGTTCGCAAACGCCGACGGCCGCGATCGACACCTGGCGCCTGTCGGTAAAAGACCGAGTTGCCAACGGCAACCAACCCATCCCGACACCTTTTCCACATTCCGCCCGACTCCATTACGATTGCGTTGACTCGAGCTGACGGAATAGGCGATCGAGCGTATCGGCCAACTCAATGTCGTTCTCGCGCCGCTCGACGGTCGTGCGCAAGGCGTGCAACACCGTCGTATGATCGCGACCTCCGAAATACTTACCCAAATCGGTCAGGCTGCGTGCCGTCAGTTGCCGCCCGAGCCAGAGCGCGGCCCCACGGGCCGCCACCACGGGCTGCTGCCGCGATGCGCTCCGCAGTTGCGCCACCGATACGGCAAATTCCCGAGCCACGGCAGCGGCAATTCGTGGCAGCGTCGGCTGCGAGCTTACTCGTCGCGTTGCGACTGTCTTTTCGGCCAACACGGTATCGATCGGGGTGCCAGCTACAAATTCAGGACGCGAGAGCGCCGTTTGAATGAGCTCCGACGTTGCTTCTTGCAGCGGACGCAGCGACAGCGGGAAGGCTGTGGCCAGCACATCGGCCGCGGATGGCGCAATCGACAGTCCACGATACGCGACCAACTCTTCAACCCAACGGGCACGCACTTCGATTCCCACGGCCGGCAGCTCGACCAACAGACCGCCTTGCAGCCGGCCGACCAGTGCCGGGCGAAATTCCTCGGCCGACAGCGGCCACACGGAGCTGGTGATGAGCGTCGGGATATCGCAGCAGGCCCGGCTGTCCAGCAAACGGCACAGCTCTTGTTGGGCGGCCGACCGACCAGCGATCTGGTGCAGGTCTTCGATGATCCAGAGCCCGGCCCGTAGTCGCGCGTCTCGCCAAACTGCGAGTCGGCCCGCCAACTCGTGCCGACGCGCAAACGCGTAGCCCCGCGCAAAATCGTCCGCCTGCTCCACAACCGGTCGATCGGCATCGCAGGAAGTAGCCGCGGCAAGGAAATCGTGAATCAGTGTCGATTTGCCGACGCCCCGATGTCCCCACAGCACAACGTGGCCCCACAGCACAACGGGCGAAATCGTTGTTTCACCGCGGATCAGACCCGCCAATACCGATCGGGCCAGTTGCCAACGGGGCTCGGCGCCACAGCGCGGAAACTCCGGACTCGGCTCAACGGCCGGCGCGGTCGATAACGGCCTGTTGGAGTGCTTATTCACGAATGCCCAGTAAACGCGGAAACACAGGAAACTAGCTGCGATCAAGGCGCCTGACGGGGCGATTTTTAGTGACTTTCAGCGGCCCGCGAATGACTTGCCCTGAAGCGAGAAAAACGCCGAGAAAAACGAACCTTGCGGCACTCTCCCGGGAGGCCCTGATTGTAGCGGATTTAGGGTCTAATGACGAGCGGCCGCAGGTGAATTTGTCGAGGTTTTTTTGCCGCGCAACTCGTTGTAAATTCTGAGGATACGCTCCACCCCCAGGCGTGCCTCGTCGGCCGTTGTTGTGGCCCCAAAACTGAACCGCAGCGAGCCGGCAAGTTCCGCTTCGCTACAACCCATGGCGACCAGCGTTGGCGAAGGCTCTTCCGACCCGCTCGAGCAGGCCGAGCCGCTGGAACAGCGCACGCCCGCCAGGTCCAACGCCATCAACATGGCCCGGCGATCGCAGCCTGGCAGCGAAATGCAACTGGTTGTCGACAGCCGGCAGGCCCGCGCCCCATGAACAACGAGATTCGGCGCCCCCTCCTTCAGGGTCTGTTCAAACTCCGCTTGGATCGCCGCCAGTCGCTCCAACCGGGCCTGCATCTGGCGGCTTGCCAGACGCAGGGCAACCTGGAACCCAACCGCCAGCGCCACGGCGGGTGTACCCGCTCGCAGCTCCTGTTCCTGCGGGCCGCCAAACAAGATCGGCCGCAGCGGCACATCGTGCCGCACGAGCAGCAGCCCAATCCCCAGAGGACCGTGCAGCTTGTGGGCCGCGGCGGTCAACAGCGCCAGGCCCGAATGGCGAAAACGGATGGGCAACTTGCCCACGGCCTGTACCGCGTCGCTATGCACGAGCAGTTGTTCTTCCTTACCGAGCGCCGCGACGCGCTCGATCGGTTGCAAGACACCAGTGTCGTTATTGGCCCACATGAGACCAATCAACCGCGGGCGATGGTCGGCAATGATCTCGCTTAGCTTCGAAATGTCGGCCGTTCCCTCAGGTGTTGTCGGCAGTGTGGTCCACCGCCCACCCCGTCGCACGAGTTCGCCCGCCGGTCCGCGGACGCTGGGGTGCTCGATACCCGAGGTGACGATGTGGCAGGGTCCATCGTTGGCGACCCCCAAAATCGCCAGGTTGTTGGCCTCGGTGCCGCCGCTGGTGAAGATCATCCGATCGGCCCGCGGCCCGCTCAATTCGGCGCCCAACGCTGCGGCGATTTCCTCGCGTGCGTCTTCCAAGAGTCGCCGTGCCAGCCGGCCGGCAGAGTGCTGACTGGAGGGGTTGCCCAGCGCCCGGCCCTGGGCGTCGGCCATCGCTTCTGCCACGTCGGGCAAAAGCGGAGTGGTGGCGTTGTGGTCGAGATAGATCGGTCTTAAACCGTGCTGCGAGGGCATTGTGGGATGATAGATGGCGGAGTTGCTGGTCGCGTTGCGACGCGCCGGGCGCAACGCGTCGGCGGTCGATTCGATAACCTTCCGCGCGCCATCATGCTAGCACGGCGAGCATCGCACTGCGCACCGGCCCGGCAGCGCCCCCAGGGCCCCACGGGCCATTGCCGTTGCCCCTGCGGCGCTGGTGCGTCTATCATCGGCCCCCTTGCGATGCCGCGCGGCCCGTGCCGCGCTGGTTCCGTCGTCCAACCAGCCGCACGGAGGCGGCGCCTTGATTCATTCGCTGGTAATGACCGTGCGGACCGTGATCATGCTGGCTTGCATGATCATCCTCCCACTGGCCGCCGTGTTCTGGCCGACGATTTCCGATCGAATGCGGGTCTGGCTGGCCGACATCCAGTCGCGTCCACGCTCGACCTCACCGACCGTAGCGCCTCCATACCCGGCAGCCGTTGCGCCCGCAAGCGAGCCTCCGCCAACGTGGAACGCGGCGGGCCCTGCCCCCCCGGCTCCGGCTCAACCGGCGCCGCCCGGCGCTGATTCAGCCACCACCGATTCCTCCCCCCCATCCGCGCCGTTGCGGCAACCGGTGCGGAACATGTCGGAGTGGTCCAAGCAGTCGCGACAGGAGCCTGCGCCCGCTCCCGTGGTCGAGCAGTGGGGCAGCGGCGGTGCGCCCGCGCTGGCCGGCCCACTCGTGCCGATGTCGGCCACGCCCGCCGACCTTGCCGCCAGTCGAGTGCAACAGGCCGGCGTGACACACATCGAGCCGGCGCCGCCCTCGGACGTTGGGTCGTCCGCCCTGCCGCGGGCCGAGCATGCCCAGGTGCATGAAGCTCTCATTCGCTTGCGGGAGCTCGGCGCCAACTACTACCGCCTGGAGACCGACGGCCGGCAGTACCACTTCAGTTGCGACATGGCGATCGCGCCCGAATCGAACCGCGAGAAGCGGTTCACGGCAGCGGCCGATCAGCCGTTCGAAGCGGTGCGACAGGTGCTGGCGGATATCGAGGCCTGGCGCGGGCAGGGGCGGTAAGGGTCGACCTTGGTTCGTGCGCCTGAATTCGGACGTGCGGCCTGTTGCGCACCGCGCTGGCGCCCCAAGCCGATCAGCGGATTGTGGGCGACAAAGTTGGTGGACAAACGCCGCGGCCGCTCG
>CAYWTU010000308.1:0-5567 GCA_964461275.1 uncultured Pirellulales bacterium
CGAAGGAAACAAGGAACGACCGAAAAGGAGCTGCCGCAGAATGAATTCCCCTCGGCCGGCCGCTCCCAGGGGGAGAGGTGCAAAGGGAGGAAGTTTTTCTTCGGTCGCTCCTAAGGGCATCGGCCTGGGCGCAACGGCGCACGCCGAAAGAGTCGACGACTGGGTCCGGCCGACGGGCCGCGCCAACACCGCGGCGACGCTGCTTGGGGAGCCGTGAATGGCCCTTGCTAGCCGATGGCAACGCCTTTTGAATTGGCGCCGGGCCAACTACGATTTGGCCAACAGTTCATTGACCAATTTGGCCAACAACTCGGGCTGATTGCTCTTGACCACATGGTCGATTCGCGTGGCCGGCACGCCCATTTTCGCCAGGGAAGCCGCCACCGTTTGCCAATGCTTGGCGCGGGCCTTGCCCTCGGCCAAGTACAAATTGGTGACCGTTTCCTGAAGTCGCTGCATCAGGATGCCGTCCTGATTCTTGTAGTAGTTGCGGATGACGTTCTGCTGATACTTGGTGCGTTGCGGCTGGGCAGAGGACATGTCGGATCCGGCGGGTTAGGTAGGCTTTGTCGGCGGTCAGCACTGGCAGGTCGACCTGCTTCCCCGGCAGGGGCTGAACCATTGTATCGCCTTTAGCGCCGGGGGGCCTTGAGCGGGTGGATGGCCGGCCGAAAAGCCCGCCAGGGGAACCAAAATGGCGCGTTTCCGGTTGCCGTGGGCCCCACAGACGCGGAAACTGGTCCGGCTTCATCTCTGAACGCCGAGCCAACACCACACCACCCGTTCGTTTACGTCGCGAAACAATGTCCCGAGCCGACTTCCAGCAAATGCTCACCGGGCTGCGGATCACCAGTCTGGGGATCCTCACCAGCCGCGTGCTAGGTATGCTCCGCGAGGTGGCGATGGCGTCGCTGTTGGGCATGTCGGGTGGCGGCGTGATGGACGCGTTCGTGGTGGCGTTTCGGTTGCCCAATCTGTTTCGCAGGCTGTTTGGCGAAGGGGCCCTGGCGATCAGCTATCTGCCGGTGCTCTCGGCCACCCTGGAGCGCGATCGCGCCAGCGCTTGGCGGCTGACGACGGTCTTGCTGGCTTGGCTATCGGTGCTGCTCACGTTGCTGGTAGCGGTCTGCGAGGCGGCGTGTCTGGCCCTGTGGTGGTGGTCCGGCGACGAGGGATCGCGGCAATTGGTGCTGGGCCTGTCGGCTGTGATGCTTCCGTACTTGGCGTTCATTTGCCTGGCGGCGCAGGTATCAGCCACGCTGCACGCCCTGGGAGAGTTCACCGTCCCGGCGCTGGCGCCGGCGTTCTTGAACGTCGGTTGGTTGGCGGCTGTGCTCTGGATCGCTCCCTGGTGGACCAACGATAAGGCCACCCAGGCGTACGTCATCGCCTTGACCATCACCGTAGGGGGCGCGGTGCAGCTAGTGGTGCAACTGCCGGCGCTTCGCCGCCTGGGAATGCGCTGGGACTACAACGTGAATGCCGTCCGCGACCAATTGTGGGAAGTGATCCGCGGCATGGCGCCGATCATGCTTGGCCTCACCGCCACGCAGTTCAATACATTCATCAACACGGTGGTTGCCTGGGGACTGACGGCCGATGGCCCAACGCCGCAGGCGATCGGTTGGCTCGGAGGCTGCGTCGAGTATCCCTTGCAGCCCGGCGCCGCGTCAGCCATTTATTACGGCGAGCGTCTGTATCAGTTGCCGCAGGGGATGATCGGCGTGGCGCTGGCCACCGTGATTTTTCCTCTGTTGAGCCGACACGCCGCCCGTGGCCACGTCGAGCGGCTGGGCCGCGACCTGACGCTGGCCATGCGGCTGGTGCTGTACACGGCCCTGCCGGCCTGCGCGGGCTTGGTTCTCTTGGCCGAGCCGACGACAAGGCTGTTGTTCGAACACGGCGAATTCACCGCCGCCGACAGCCGTCGAACGGCGCTGATGATCGCGCTATTCGGCAGCGGCGTATGGGCGTTTTGCGCCCAACCGGTGATCGCCCGTGGTTACTACGCCTTGGGCGACCGGGTGACGCCTTTGAAGATCGGTCTGTGGGGGCTGGGGTTGAATTTCGCGCTCAACCTGACGCTGGTTTGGCCGCTGGCCGAGGCGGGCTTAGCGGTGTCTAACGTGGCGTCCGCAGCGTTTCAGACCGTTGCACTCATATTGCTATTTTCGCGCCGGGCGCAACGGCTCGATTGGCGCGCGTTGGCCTCAACGGCGGCCAAGACGGGATTGTCCAGTGCCGTAATGTACGGGGCGGGAATGCTGGTTTTGTGGCAGTTTCCCAGCCATGATCGCCTGTCCAATCAGGCCGCGCGGGTCTTGATTCCGCTGGTTGCATGCGGACTGACGTTTGTGGCCGCCTCACTGGCGCTGCGCCAAGACGAGCTGCGCATGCTGCTGGGCCGAGGCGTGCTTCAGGCGGAACTCGAAGCGGAGGGATCGTAGGTGTTTTCAGTCGCCGAAGTTTAAGAATCTCGCATTTATCCAGCGGCGACCAGGTCGCCGGCGCCGCTGAGCGTTTCCTCGAGCCGTTCCCAAATGGCGGCCAACTCGCTGCGCTCGAAATTCAGCGTGTGAAAGACCGCGTCGGTCAGCGGCGCCGCGTTGCACACGCCCAGGCTCGTGAGCCCCTTGCGGCTGCAGAGATAGTTGGCCAGCGCCACGACGTTGACCAGCGCCGCGTGCTCGCCAGCGTACAGGTGCGGGGCATGGTGATAGCGAATGGCGGCCACCATCCCTTCGGCGAATCGCCATTGCCGCGTTACGTAAGCGCCCAGCTCGGTGTGGTCGAACGTCAACAGTTGCTGTTCAATCTGGCAGGTGGGCGTGGCCTCATCCAGGGCGTCGACCACCTGACGAAACCGCTTGTGGATCTGCTGATCGACGAGCAGCAGACCCACGTCGTGCACGAGCCCGGCCAAGTAGGCGTCGTCCGCCGGCGCCGCCTTAACGACCTGGGCGATCAACCGCGAGGCTGTGGCCACGCCCACCAGATGGTCCCACAATCCCTGCCGGCTGTACGTCCGGTAGCCCGCCGTAGCGCGAAACAACCGCGACAGGTACGCCGTCAGGGCCAGGTTGCGGACTTCGCGAAACCCCAGCATCGTGATCGCCGAACGGAGATTGCTGACCGGATTGCGAAGCGAGTAGAACGCCGAGTTCACGGTTCGCATCACGCGAATGCTGACGGCCGGGTCGCTCTCCACCAGCCGCAACAGGTCGTGGGCGCTGGAACGGTCGTCGGCGGCCACGTCGATGATTCGCATCGCGGCCGTCGGCAGCGTGGAGACCTCAGTGATCTTGGCGAACAACTTCTCCAATATCGCCTGTTGGGCCGCGTTGCGCGGTTCGAAGCCAGCCGGCGTTGGGGTCGAGGACGCGGACATGCATCCTAGTGGGGGTTGCGCCAGACGAGGACAAGGTGAAAGGGCGCGTGCGAAGCCGGCGCCGCTGCGGAGGTGTGAAACGCACCGCCCGCCGGGCATCGCACGAGCCATCTGAAACATAGGTCAGAAATGCCCGGCAGGTAGAAAAAATTTCCTGCTCGGGCGACCGGACCACGTTCCGTCGGCAAGGCGTTGAAAATCGGCAACGTTGCCGGAATCACTCACTCGGGCGCGGCGTCGTTCCCTTTGACCGACGGCGCCTCGAGAAGCTCGCGCCGTAGGAACTCGGTCGTCCGCTCGGCAAACTGGGCATGAGCGGCATCGTTGGGGTGGCCGTCGATCGGGTGCACGTCCAGCGTCGTCTCGTGCTGGTTGGCCCACTGCTCCAGGTCGGCCGCCGGATTGAGCAGAGGCACGTTCAACGCGTGCATGGCCGGGGCGACGGTTTCGTAAAGTTCCGCAGTCAGGCGATCGGTGCGCTGCTGAAAAATGGCGACACCTAGCCGGGCGCCGTTTTGTAGACATTCCGCATGAAGCTTTTCGAGCGCGGTCACGCAGACGCTGAAGTCGCGCGTCGGCCGAGTTTGGCGTCGTCGTCGCAGTTCTCCGAGGGGGGCTAAGAGTTTCTCGGCAGCGGTCGGAGGAACGTGAATTCCCTGGGCTGCCTCCTCGATCCAAGAGATGTCGTCGTTCTGCGTCATGCAAACGAGCACCACCTGCGGCCTGTAGGCCGCGGCGTGCAAGCGATAGACCAGAAGTTCTTGCGCGGTGTCGAAGCCGCTGTGGCCAAAGTTGAGCACCTCGAATCGCCTGTTCTCGCCGCCGCTTTGATTGAGAAGCTGTTCGAGTCGGACGGTGAACAGGTCGTCCGTTTTGACCCCCTGACCCATCGTATGTGAATCGCCCAAACAGGCGATTCGCACCACTCCCGGCGCCGCTTCGAGCTCGTGTTCACGGTCGCGATAGCCTAAGGAGTTCGCTTGCGCCGACACGACGTACTGCGGATAGAGGAAATTCGCTTGGGGGTGGTCGCAGGCCAGCGACACGTCTGAGATTTCGAGGAGCCCCGTCTTGCGGCCGGCAAGAAATCCCAGGGTCGTGTCTTGGCTGTCACGTTCGGCGGTGAACGGCAGTTGGAAAGCTTGCCATGTCGGTTCGAATTGCACCGATTGTCGCAAACCGAGCGCCTGCCACTGGGGCGCGGCTTCATAGGCGGCCACGTTGACGGTCTGCGACCGATCGGCCCGTCCCCAGAACTCCAATCGATACGCAGCGCCTCCCACCAATCGTAGCGGCCCCTGCGCAATCTCGGCCCGGTTGTCCGAATGGTTGCGGGCCCGCCGTATCCATAACCGCAGCGAACGACTGGGGGCGTCGTACCGCTCGAGCGTCGCCCGTGAGCGCTGCGCATGGCGGCAGGTCCATGCGTGCATGTTCAACTTGCCCGTCAGCGGCGTGAGCGAGAAATCGGCCAGCTCGACCGAGTTTGCTGACTGTCCCAGCAGCATCATCAGGTCGGCCTGCGCGGCGTCGCGGTGGGCGCGAAACCTCCACACCAGCTCCTTCCAATCGGTGGTCAACTCATAGGCGTCGAGCGACGCCACGCGTCCAAACGGCGGCTTCCAATCGCACCACAACAGTTGCATCGGCCGTGGGGCGTCGGCTCGGCATCGCATCCGCAGTTCGTACGTTTCGCCGGCGATCGCCGGAATGCGCCACAGGTGGGCCCGAACTTGCCAGATGTCGGCCTGAGCGGCGAGCGAGTCGATTTGCAGTCGCACGGTGGCCGGGGGACCGTTGCTGGGAATGGCCGTGGCCTGCGCGGGGGCCTGGGCATGCAGCTGAAACAGCCGCACATCGCGGGGGCCCCACAGTGAGCGGCAGTCGAAGTAGCCGCGCGGGTTGCTGGGATAAACGGTGACCCAACTGCTATCGGGCGCAAACCGCGACCCCAGACCGTCGTTTTGGTCGACGTACCTGGCGTCTTCAACGCGGGCGATCTGGTCATTCTGGCCCACGAGGCGGTCAGGCAGAAACCGCAGCCAGGCCAGGTTTCCCACCCATAGCGCCAGCGCCAGCGAAAAAGAGAACGCCAACGTCTGGGCAGGGCCCGGCCGGCGATGAGCTCGGCCGAGCCGTAGTGGTCGGCCATGTCGAAGGCGGTGAAGCCGGCGTCGAT
>CAYWTU010000309.1:0-5555 GCA_964461275.1 uncultured Pirellulales bacterium
CCTCTTTCTCGCACGTTTTGGACGTGAACGACGGGCCCAGCGACTTGGCGTCGAGGTGGTCAACGGCTTCACCGGTTCGAGCATTTGGCATTTGTTGTATTCGTTTCCGCCCGTGCCCCGGGCGCTGATCGACGCCGGGTTTGACCTGCTGGCCGAACGTTTCAACCCGATTCTGGACGTGTTTGCCGATTGTGGCGTGCGGTTTGCGCTGGAGGTGCATCCGACCGAAATCGCCTTCGACTTGTACAGCGCCGGCCGGGCGCTGGACGCGCTCGGACGTCGCGATGAGTTTGGATTCAACTTCGATCCCAGCCATTTGTTGTGGCAGGGAGTCGACCCGGTCGAGTTCCTGCGGGCGTTTCCGAACCGCATCTATCACGTCCACGTCAAAGACGCGCTGGTGACGCTCAATGGCCGCGGCGGCATCTTGGGCAGCCATCTGGAATTCGGCGATCCGCGGCGCGGTTGGGAATTTCGCTCGCCGGGCCGGGGGGGCGTCAACTTCGAGGAAATCATCCGGGCGCTCAACGCCCTGCGCTATGAAGGCCCGCTGAGCGTGGAATGGGAAGATGCCGGCATGGATCGCGAAGCAGGCGCCCGGGAGGCTTGCGAGTTCGTCAAGCGGCTCGACTTCCCGCCCAGTGCAGCGGCCTTCGACGCGGCTTTTCAAGAGTAAAAGCCAACCTTGCCGCTAAACGCGCGCTCCTGTCATGTCGACGATTCGCTACGAAGAAAAACTACCGCCGGTTGATCTTTACTGGCCGCTGTTCGAACACAGCGGTTGGAATGCGCGGTATCAATTGAATCCGCACGAGCTGGCCCGAGCCATGACCGGCAGTTGGTACGCCGTAAGCGCCTGGGACGGCGGCCGGTTGATCGGTTTCGGCCGCGTCGTCAGCGACGGCGTGTTGCACGCCATGATTTATGAAATGATGGTCGACCCGGCCTTTCAGAACCATGGGATCGGCGGCACGATTCTGGAAATGCTGGTCAGCCGCTGCTTGGCGGCGGGCATTCGCGACGTGTCGCTGCTGGCGGCCCCTGGCAAGGCCGAATTCTATCGCAAACGAGGATTCGTCGCCCGCCCCGACGATGCGCCAGGCATGCGCTATCAGCAGGCGCCCCCCAGCGCCGGATAAATGGCCGGGAAAACAAGCCCGAGGCTCCTTTGCACTGGCACAGGGCCGCCGAAGCTGGCAAACTGTAGGCCGCTTGTGGCAAAACCTGTCTCGCTGAACTTGGCAAACTGAGAACCGCCCGCGTGAAGCAAATTGTTCATTCGCACACGTTTGATAACGGCCTGGTGCTGGTGGCCGAGCCGATTCTGGACCTGGAGTCGGCGGCGTTCACGTTCCTGACCCCGGCCGGCGCGGTCTACGACGCCCCAGGCCGCGAAGGGGTGGCCCATCTGACCTGCGAGTTGCTGATGCGGGGCGCGGGCGGGCGCGACAGCCGCGAGTTGCTCGGCGCCCTGGAAAACTTGGGAGTCGAACACAACGAATCGGTCTCCGACACACACGCCGGACTCAGCGGCGCTACGCTGGCCAAGAATCTGGCCCCGGCCCTGGAGATTTACGCCGACGTCCTGCGGCGCCCTCAATTTCCCGCCGAGCAGCTCGAGTCGGTGCGGCAAATGGCGCTGCAAGAGTTGCAATCCATCGAAGACGAGCCGGCGCACAAGGTGATGCAGGAGCTGCGTCGCCGGCACTATCCCGAGCCCTGGGGGCGGCCGAGCTTAGGAAGCGAAAAGGGGCTGACCGCCGCCACAATCGACGACGTCGAGCGGCACTTCTCCGCCTTGTACCAACCGCAAGGGGCGATCCTGGGCGTGGCCGGACGGATCGATTGGCCATTGCTGCGCGAGATGGTGGGCCGGCTGTTTGGCGATTGGCGGGCGCAAACGCCGCCGCCGATCCAGCTAGGGCAGCGTGGCCCACGGCGGACGCACTTAGACTACGAAGCCAACCAAACGCAGATCGGTGTCTCGTATCCCAGCGTGCCCTATCGCGATCCCAATTATTTTCAGGCCTGGGGGGCCGTAGGGGCCCTCTCGGGCGGCATGAGCGCCCGCCTGTTTACCGAGGTGCGTGAGAAGCGAGGCTTGTGCTACAGCGTCTATGCCAGTTACCACACGCTCCGCGATCAAGGAGGCGTGCTGTGTTATGCGGGCACGAGCGCCGAGCGAGCGCAGGAAACGTTGGACGTCATGCTCGGCGAATTGGTTCGCCTGGCGGATGGCGTGCGCGAGGACGAACTGCAGCGGCTCAAGGCCCGCATCAAGAGCGGCCTGATCATGCAGCAGGAATCGAGCTCCGCCCGCAGTTCGGCCGTGGCACGCGATTGGCATCACCTGGGTCGCGTGCGGACCTTGGACGAGATTTCGGAGATCGTGGACCGGCTAAGTTGTGAGTCGATCAACGCCTATTTGGCCCAGCATCCGCCGGGAGACTTCACGGTGGTGACGCTGGGGCCGAAGCCCCTGGAGGTGCGGCTTGGAGTTTCTTAAGACGACCTTGGCGAATGGTTTGGAAGTTGTGGCCGAGTGCAACCCCGCGGCGCACACGCTGGCGTTGGGATTCTTCGTGCAGACCGGCGCTCGCGACGAATCGCACGAGGTGGCAGGCGTGAGCCATTTCCTAGAACACATGATGTTCAAGGGAACGCCCACGCGCTCCGCCGACGATGTAAACCGCGAGTTCGACGAGATGGGGGCCAATTACAACGCATTCACCAGTGAGGAGAACACCGTCTATTACGCCGCGGTGCTTCCCGAGTTTCAGGCCCGCACGGTGGAGCTATTGGGCGACATGCTGCGGCCGAGCTTGCGCGACGACGATTTCAACACCGAGAAGCAGGTTATTATTGAAGAGATTCGGATGTACGACGATCAGCCGCCGTTTGGCGCCGACGACAAGTGCAAGGCGGCTCACTTCGCCGGCCATCCGCTCGGGCAAAGCGTGCTGGGAACGGTGGAGAGCATTCAGGCCCTGCCGGTGGACGCCATGCGCGACTATTTCCGGCGCCGGTACAGTCCCGGGAACGTGGTCCTGGCCGCCGCCGGCCGCGTCGATTTCGAGGCCCTGGTCCGCTCGGCCGAGGCGCACTGCGGCGGTTGGCCCAGGGTCGACACCGGTCGCCAGGTGACTCCCGCTCGGCGGACTTCCGGTTTCACGGTGATTACGCGACCCAAGGCGGCGCAGCAGTATGTGGTGCAGCTTGCGGCCGGCCCCGCCGCCACCGACGCCGACCGGTACGCGGCCAAGTTGCTGGCCACGATCGTAGGCGACGACAGCGGCAGCCGGCTGTATTGGGAGCTGGTCGATCCCGGCCGGGCGGAGAACGCCACGCTCAGCCACTACGATTATCAGGGCGACGGCCTGTATTTGACGTACGTGTGCAGCGACCCGGAATTGGTGGAGGAAAATTTGCAGGCCGTGCTCGATGTGTACCGCCGCGTGCAACAGGAGGGGGTCACGCCACAGGAATTGGAACGTGCCAAGAACAAGATCAATTCGCGCGTGGTGCTGGCGGGCGAGAAGCCGCGCGGACGATTGTTCAGCGTGGGTGGCAACTGGACGCAGCGCAGCGAGTATCGCACGGTGAAAGACGACCTGGACGCGGTCGAGGCGATCACGCTCGGCGACATTGCGGCAGTGTTGGCCAAGTATCCGCTGAGCGTCAGTACGACGGTCACCGTCGGGCCTCGTCCGCAGGTGGCGGCGCCACAGTAAGCGAGTGAAGGCAGAACGGCTGTCTATGCAACGTCCGCTGCCATACCTGGGCCTGGCGATCGTCATGGCGGCTTTGGGCGTGCGGCTGGGGTATTGGTCGCTGGTGGAGCGCGACCCGTCTAAGGCGATCTATGAGTTTCACCTGGTTCAAGGCCAGCCCTACGCCGACGCCTTCTTTTGGGATCGGCTGGCGATTCGCCTAGCCGCCGGCGAAGGCGCCAGCGGCACCGGCTGGGAGGCCCGCCGACCATTCTATGCCTATTTTTTGGCGACGATTTATGCCTGGACCGGTCCGCGCTACGCGGTGGCCCAAGCGGTCAATATCGCGTTGGGCGTGTTTACCGTTTGGCTGCTGTTTGATCTGACTCGGCGCCTCGCCGGGCAGGCGGCCGCGTTGGTTGTCGGCCTGTGGGCCGCTTGGCATCCCACGGCCGTCTGCCTGAGTCTGATCACACTTACCGAGACTTTGGGCTGGGCGCTGATTGTCTGGCACGTACAGCAAGCGGTGCGCGCCGTGGCGCAGCCCCGCCCGCACGCTTGGCGCTGTGGACTGTTGTTTGCCGCCTCGAACCTGACGCGGACGTTGACGTTGTTCATTCTGCCCGGGGTTGTGCTTTGGCTGTCTCTCTTGTGCCGACGGGCCGGCAGCACCTGGTCCGAGACGCGGCGGGCCGGCCTGAGCTGTGCGTTGGGAGCGATCGTGCTCCTCGTGCCCTTCATGTTCCTACAGTGGTGGAACTTCGGCGTGTTCACGCTGTCGAGCAACTCGGCCGGCGATTTGTTCGCCGCCAGTTCGCCGCAGTTCGGGCGCTGGTCGTTCGAGGTGGAAAAGGTGGCCGACGCCGCCGGCGTCACGACGATCAAGGATCGTTATGCGTTTTTCATGCGCGAGGCGCGCAAGAATCTCCGCCAGCATCCGGAGTTTTTTCTCGGCAACGTTCGCCGCACGACGGTTCAGGCCTGGCGTGACATGCAAACGCTGGACGTTCCAGGCGGTTGGCTGACTTTGATCGCGGCGTTGATCCTGGCCCACGGCTTCATCGGCGAACGGCCGACCCCAAGCGACGACGCCGACGCGGCTCGGCGCATTCAGGCCCTCTCGCCGACGCTGGCGGCGGCGCTCGTGGCCGCCGCGGCGCTGGCCGAGGCCCAACGCCCAGGAGTGGCGGCCCCGGTTTTTGCGGGCGCGGCCATTGTGCGAGCACTGCTCCTGCGCCCCGGCGACGGGGTCTGGCTGGTCGTCAACTATCTGGCGTTCACGCTCTTGGCTGTCGGCATGTTCGCGGCCGTGGAACCGCGATTGGTGCTGTTTGTTCAATGGGGCTATCTGACGCTCGTTGCCGTCGGCGCCGCTAGCGTATGGCAGGCGGGCATTTGGCTTTTGGGAGGATGGCGGACGGCTGCCGCACGGCCGATTATTGAGCGCGTTGCCATCGGCCGGCCACGCTGGAGGTTGCGCCTGGCGGCCGCGGCGATCGTACTTGCACCGCTGACGGTTCGCAATTTGATCGGTGCGCCGCCATCGCGGGAGGGAGGCCCAGACTTGGCGCCGGCGCTGCTGTTGCTGGATTTGGCCGCCGCTCAGCGCCCAAGCTTTTTTTCTCAAGCCGAGCAAACCGAGTTGGCGGGCCCGCGTGATGCCGCGCCGGTCGGCGGCCCGCCGAGCCCAAACTGGCCAACGTCGGTGGCGCCGCTGATGGACGCTGGCACGCCCGAATCGACCGACGGCAAGCTAATCGTGCTCCGCGGCGTCTTCCACCGGCACGTGTACCGTTTCGACGCTGGCCGCGGAGGGAACCACCTGACCAAGTCGTTCGCTCGTCG
>CAYWTU010000310.1:0-5549 GCA_964461275.1 uncultured Pirellulales bacterium
GGAGGGATGCCACGAGCCAGTTATCCAAGGACATCATCGACACGGCGGGCAGCACGGGGAACATATTCCTCGCGCCCGACCACGTGATCCCGTATTCGACCGGATCGGGCCTGACAGCCGGCCAGGCGTCGGAGTTGACATCCGCGGCGAGTTCGTCGTCAACGGCGGCGACCGAGGCGACCTTGGCCAGAAAACTGCTGCGCAACAAGCGCGTGCTCGACCCGGCGACCGGGATCGAGACGGTCTACGACGACGGCGGCTCGGCTTTGTACACCAGAAATGTCTATTCCGATGCCTCTGGCAGCGCGCTGTATGACGGATCGGCGGCGCCTCACCGGGTGGAGCGCTACGCATGATCGTTACACGTGGGTTGGGCGTTGGCGGCCCTTTGGTGACCACAGGCTTAGGTTCTGGCACAGGCGGAGTCGTTGCACAGATAGTTGAATTCATCACGCGCTGGCGCCGGCGCGGAAGGAGATAGGCAATGACCCGCTGGTGCGACAGGGCCTTAGTGCGCGCGCCTTACCACTGCCTGGTGCTGACGGAGAAGGGTTTTCACCGGGAACTGCGGCGCCTCGGGGTGCCCAAGCCGTGGCCGCCGTACAACGCCTCACCGAACGCTGGCGCAACGCTCCACACGTTCGAAACACCGATGCCACGGCCCCGCATCAGCTGCATCGTCACCTTCACCGAAAACGCGGGCAAGCGTGACGGCGTCGAGATTGCCGGATTGCTGGTACATGAGGCGGTCCACATCTGGCAGAAAGTGCGCGCCGAGATTGGCGAGGAGGCGCCAAGCCGGGAATTCGAAGCCTATGCCGTTCAGAGCATCGCGCAGAACCTCATGGAATCGTTCGCCGAACAAACCAAACGGAGGCGGAAATAACTACGTCAGGCACATATGCATACGCCCCCGATATTCAGGAATTCGTCGATGAGGCCTTTGCGCGCGCCAAGGTCGATGCAATATCCCTGACCTCCGAGCACCTGCGCCAGGCCAGGCGGTCGATCAACCTGATGTTCGCGGAATGGGCGACCAAGGGCGTGCACCTGTTTGTGGTCGACCACCAGACCCAGACCCTCGCCGACGGGACGGCCAGCTACAACACGCCAAGCGGCACGCTGGCCATCCTGGAGTGCGTGGTGCGCCGTGATGCGGTGGACACCCCGGTCCACAAGATCGACCGGGAGACATACCACATGATCCCGAACAAGACCCAGGAAGGGCTGCCGACGCAGCTTTTCTATGACCGGAAGGCGGGCACGTACACGCTGTGGAACGTCCCGGAGAACTCCACCGACGTGCTGCGCTTCTGGCGCATGCGCCGCGTGCAGGACGTCACGGCGGGCCAGGAAACGCCGGACGTGGGCTACCTGTGGTTCGAGGCGCTGGCCTCCGGTTTGGCTGCGAGGCTGGCGCTGATCTACAACGAAACCAGGTATGCGCTTCTGAAGGGCGAGGCAAAGGACGCCTTCGATGCCGCGAAGACCGGTGACCGCGAGCGCGCGGACACGTCCTTTTCCATGAGTCTGGGTCGATGAAGTTCGCCAGCGGCAAATTCGCCTTTGGCAAGTGCGGGCGGTGCGGCGACAAGGTGCGCTATTCCGAATTGCGCGCTGATGGCGACCTGCCTCAGTTGCGGGTGTGCTCCGGCTGCTACGACATCGCGCACCCGGCCGAGAAGCCATTCCGGGCTGACGATGCGGTGATGCTGCAGCATCCGGCGCCGGACATCGACGACGACAGCGCCGGCGACACCGGCGAATCGCTGGTGGAGGCGCTTGGGCTGACCAATAATTTCGGGGGCAACACGTGAGCCTTTCCTGGACCTATACCACGCTGAGCGCGGCGCTGAAGAACCACGTGGACGGCGACACGTCCTCGACGGCGGCCGGGCTGGGGCTCTCCGACAATCTGGACGTCATCATCAAGTCCGGTGAAGAACGGATCCTGTCCGAACTGCCGCTGGTGATTTTCGACGGCGAGGACACGATCACGCTGACCTCCGGCTCGGCATTGGTGACCAAGCCGACCGATTTCGTCACCTGGCGCTCGGCCAATTTCACGAACGCCAGCAACAACAAGGTGCCGCTGGACTTGCGCACGCTGGAGTACATCGAGGATTACGCGCCCAACGCATCCCTGACAGGCACGCCGAAGTTCCTCGCGGACTACAGCACAACCCAGTGGAAAGTCGCGCCGGTGCCCAGTTCCACCTTCAGCGGCAAGGCGCTGTACGTGAAGCGACCGACCTCGCTGGTGACCAACACGTCCGGCACCTGGATATCTCAGAACCTGGGCCTGCTGCTGTTCCGGGCGTGTCTCGCCAACAGTGAGAAGTTCATCCAGGCCGACGACCGCGCCCCGCTGTGGGAGGCGGATTACATGACCGCGTTAAAGGCGGCCGCGACCGAATTCCGTCACCTTTTGCGCCCTGGCTTCCAGTTGGCGTCCGAGCAAACCCCTAAGCAGGAGCGATAGATGGCATCGACGTACAGCACCCGGCTGCGGCTGGAAAAGCAGGGCGCGGGCGAAAACGATACGACCTGGGGCACGAAGCTCAACACGGTCATTGAACTCGTCGACGCGGCCATCGCCGGCATGGCTTCTGTCACGCACGATGACACCGCCAACTACACGCTGACCGCGAGCAATGCCATCGCAGACGAAGCGCGGAACATGATCCTGAATATCGCCGGGACACTGACCGCTGCACGCAACGCCGTGGTGCCAACGGTCAGCAAATTCTACGTGGTGAAGAACGCCACAGTCGGCGGTTATGCCGTTACCGTCAAGACCTCGGGTGGAACGGGAATATCGGTCCCGAACGGCAAAACCATGCTGCTGTACTGCGATGGCACCAACGTGGTGGACGCCGTCAACCAGATGTCGGCCCTTGCAATCGCCGGGTTGCTTGACCTGAGTGGCGCTGCGGCTGGCCAAATCAAGTTCCCGGCCGCGCAGAATCCCAGTGCGGATGCCAATACGCTAGATGATTACGAGGAGGTGGACTGGACGCCGGTAGATGGATCGGGGGCCGGGCTTTCCTTGACCAACAACACCCAAGCCACCTGCGTAAAGGTCGGCCAACTGGTGCACGCCGAGTTCGACATCACATTCCCCGCGACCGCGGACGGGACCAATGCCTTGATCGGCGGGCTTCCCTTCACGGCAAAAGCCACCGACTCAGGCTGGGGAATCATGTTCTCTTTCCAGAATGTCACGGCCGGGCTGGGCGGGCGGGTTGTGGCTGGGAGCACTACGTTCAACATCACCGCCATCGGCACTCTGCAAACCAACGCCAACCTTTCCGGCAAGACCATTCGTGGCATCGCTATCTACAGGGCGGCGGCGTGACGTTCCTGGTCATTTTGCTGGCGCTCATGCAGGCGGCCGACGGCTGGACCACCTACCGCGCCATCACGCGCGGCATCGGCCATGAGCGCAACCGCCTTGTGCGCGCGCTGATGGATCGGGTGGGGGTGTATTGGGCGCTGGTCATCCTCAAGGGCTGGGCTGCCGTGGCTATTCTCGGGGCGCATGCCATGGGTTGGCTGCGTGGCGACCTGGTGGGGCTCATGCTGCTGGTGCTGACCATTTTCTACGCCGCCATCGTCATGAACAACTTCCGGGTGCTGCGTGGCTCTTGACCCTAAACCGCTCAAGATCAGGCCAGGCCTGGTCACGGTCGAAACCGACCGCGGCGCCGAGGGCTACTGGAAGGACGGCAACCGCATCCGCTTCTGGAACGGTCTGCCGCAGAAAATCGGCGGCTGGGCGAAGAACGGCACGGCAACCTTTCTCGGCAAAGCCCGTGGCGTCATCGACTGGCTGACCCTGTCCTCCGAGCGTTTCATTGCCATCGGCACGCACCTGAAACTGTACGTGTGGAAGGGTGGGGTGTTCTCCGACATCACGCCCATCCGTGAGACGCAGAGCCCGCTTCCGAACAATCCGTTCGCCACGACTAACGCATCGGCCGTGGTGACGGTGACCGACACCGCCCACGGGGCGACGGATGGCGACTATGTCACGTTCTCCGGCGCCGCCGCCGTGGCCGGCATCACGATCAGCGGCGAATACGCGCTGACCTATGTCGACGCCAATACCTACACCATCACCCATTCCGCAGCCGCGAACGCGACGACGACAGGCGGTGGCGCCGTGGTGGTCGGCGCCTACCAGATCAGCGTCGGCGCATCCCAATCGACCCCCGGCCTTGGCTACGGTGCCGGAGCCTATGGTGCCAGCACCTATGGAACAGCGAGGTCTGTTTCCTCCATCCTCAACGCTGCCCGGACATGGTCCCTGGACCACTGGGGCGAGGATCTGATCGCCAATCCACGCGGCGGCGGGATTTACGTCTGGGACGCGAGCACCGGGGTGGGCACGCGCGCGACCCTCATTTCCGGCGCGCCCACGACTGCCAAGTCCGTGTTCGTATCCGAGGAAGATCGGCACCTGGTGGCGCTGGGCGCACACGACGGTTCCGCCAACGATCCCCTACTGGTGCGCTGGTCGGACACCGAGGACTACACCGACTGGACGGCGACCGAGGAGAATACCGCCGGCGACAAGCGGCTGGACGGCGGCAATGAACTGATGTGCGCGGTGAAGATGACCGGCGGCCGGTTGATCCACTCCGACACCGAGGCTTGGTTCATGACCTTCGACGGGCCTCCGTACACCTACGGGTTCCTGTCCAAGGGCAAAAACGGCCATATCCGCTCGCCGAATGCTGCGGTGGCCATCGACGACCGCGCCTACTGGATGGGCAAGAACAATTTCCACATCTACGACGGCTCGGTCCGTGTTCTGCCGTGCCCGGTGCACAACCACGTGTTCGAGGACATCAATGACTCGCAGAGCACCATGGTGTTCGCCGGCGTGAACCTGACCTATCAGGAAGTGTGGTGGCTGTACCCCTCGGCCAATGCCACCGAGTGCGACCGCTACGTGCTGTTCAACACCAAGGAAGGCACATGGTCGTTCGGGGAACTTGCGCGCACCGCCTTTGTGGGCAACTCCAAGGTCTTCACCAACGCCTATGCCCTGGGGACTGACGGCTACCTCTATGACCACGAAACCGGCGTGTCGGATGACGGCCAGGCCATGGGCGACTACCTGGAAAGCGGCGACTTCGACATCGGCGACGGCGCGCAACTGATGCACATCGGCGGGGCTGTTCCGGACTTCAAGATTCTGACCGGCTCTGTGAGCGCGACTTTCAAGGGCAGGCGCTACCCGCAGGACGCCGAACAGCAACAGACCACGGCGGAGACCATCACGTCGAGCACCAAGCGCATCAGCCCGCGCATGCGCTGCCGGCAGATCGCGCTGCGCATTGAGTCCAACGTCGCCGGGGATAACTGGCGCATGGGCACCTGGAACCTGGAACTGCGGCCGCACGGCAAGAAATGAAAACCACCTTCACCCACGTCGAGACCGACGACGACGTTGGCACCATTGCCAGAAAACTGCAAACCATCCTGCGCCAGCTTTCGGAGTACTTCCAGAAGATCAGGATCGACGACGCCATCATCATCGG
>CAYWTU010000311.1:0-5538 GCA_964461275.1 uncultured Pirellulales bacterium
CGTGGTGCCGGAAGGGGCCATTGGAAAAATCCCCTTGGCGGCGCTCCCCGGCAGCCAACCGAAAACCTACCTGATTGACGAGCGGAGCTTTGTCACCATTCCGGCGCCTGGCCTCTTGCCCGAGCTGTTGGCCCGCCGCACGTCGCCGACCGCACAAGACGTTTCGCTGCTGTTGGTCGGCAATATCGACTATGGCGTTGCGGCGGGACAACTCGACCAGACGCTTGCGTCGGCCGATGGCTCGCGGTCGTGGCTGCCCTATCAGTTTCGCGACCTGCCGGGGTTTGGGCCCGAAGTCGCCGACATCCGCAGCTCGTTCGACAAACGGTTTACCGGCGGCAAGGTGCTGCTATTGCAACGTCAGACCGCCACCGAACAGGCGTTTCGCGCCGCTGCGGCCAAACACCGTTGGTTGCACGTGGCAACGCACGGATTCTTTGCTCCCGACGTTCTCGAAGCCGCGGCCGAGGCAACTCCTCAATCGTCGGTCTTAGGAGAAGTCGCTCCGACCGATTCCGCCGCGACGACGATCTCGGCCGACGGCCTGACCTCGGGGCTGGCGCTGGCCGGCGCCAATAGGATCAATGAGGAAGGCCAGGACGACGGAATTCTTTCGGCCATGGAAGTCGCTACGCTCGACCTTTCTGGAGTAGAAATGGCGGTGCTTAGCGCCTGCGAAACGGGCCTGGGCGAATCGGTGGGAGGTGAAAGCGTGGTGGGATTACAGCGGGCGTTTCAGGTCGCCGGCGCGCGCACCACCGTCACCAGCCTGTGGCCGGTGAGCGACGAGGCAACGCGGCTGTTGATGGCCCGGTTCTATCGCAATCTGTGGAACAAAGAAAAGCCGATGTCGCGACTGGAAGCGCTCACCGAGGCACAGCGGTGGATGCTCCGCGCCGCCCGGGCCGGCGCGCCGGCCGACTCCAAAGGCGGCGTACTGACGCCCGACCATACGTTGCTGCCGTACGCCTACCAGTGGCCGACGTTTTGGGCCGCGTTTGTCATGTGCGGCGACTGGCGGTAAGCGTTTCAATGGGGCGCAAAGTTTTTTTCCGCGGTGGCATCCGCCAGGGGCAATCTCCCAATTGCCGCCGGAAAACTTTTCCAGATCGCTACAGCTTGACGACCTAGTCCGTTCAGGCAGCCGGACGCCCCGTTTGGGATGGGCACAATCGGCATAATCGCTATGGCCGGCCCTGCCTTCGTCGGCGCGGCCGGCATAACAGGCCCAAGCTGACCAATTCCGGTTTATTTCTTGTAAGTCGGATGCTCCTTGCTCAACGGCTGTGGCAATTCACCCGAAATTATGCGGTAGGCGGGTTTTGTCCTCGGGCGCGGTGGCGCCTCTTGTAGGTCGTCTGAGGATGATTCCGCTCCTTCCAATATTGCCTACCTCTCTGTGTGTCTGAGCCAGCCAATGCGTGTTCTCGCGCCACAAACCGTCCGAGGCCTGATGGCCTTTATCGTGTGCGGAGTTGCCGGGTTCGTCACCGCCAACGACCTGGAATTCGCTACAACCAGCGCACCGCCACAAGGTTCGTCCCCGACAGTCGACGTCCGTACCGTCCGTACCGTGTCGTACTTCGAGCGGGCTATGGAGGCCGAGGCCGAAGTGGGCGCCGCCTATTCGCCTTCGGTCTGCGGCGCCACGCCGAGCTGTTGCAGTGCTGTCTGCGGCAGTGATCCTTGCGGCTCGGGCTGTTGCGCGGCGGACGATTGCTGTCTGCCGCCATGCTGCCGGATGTGTCCCTGTCACTACGCCTGGGTCGATGGGCTGATCTTGTGGCGCGACAACCAGGGACGAAATCAGCCGCTGGTGCAAGACCTGACACAGACTACAACTTTCCTATCCACGCGCGACATCGACTTTGGGGCCGCCGGCGGCGTGCGGGCCGGCTTCGGTTGGCGCGGCCGCGGCCCCTGCGGTTGGGAGTTGAACTACCTGGGCCTGTACAGCCCGACGGCCGCTACGTTCATCACGGGCGACGACCTGTTCTCGCTGCCGGGCGATCTTGGGTTGGCGAGCAACAACTTCTTCTCGGCCGACGAATTCTCGATTCGCTACACGGCGCAGATCAACAGCGCCGAAGTGAACCGCGTCTGTTGCTGGTGCTGCTGCAACGACCCGTATTCCGACGTGGCCCTGCGCTGCAAGTCGGTCGAATGGCTGTACGGCTTTCGTTACCTGAACCTGAACGAAAACTTCAGCATCACCGCCACCGATTTCGAGGAAGGGACTTCGACCTATCGAGTTCGCACGAACAACAACCTGTTTGGCGCCCAAATCGGCAGTCGGCTGCGGTATTGCTTCGGCCGCTGGAGCGTCGAAGGGACCGGCAAGGCGGGCATTTTTGGAAACGCCGCCGAACAGAACAGTCCGGCGATCATCGACTTCCCCGCGTTTGAGCTGCGACCCGCCCGCTCAGCCAGCCGGGGTGAGGTGGCCTTCGTCGGCGACCTGAACCTGACCGGCATCTACCAGCTCAACTCGACCTGGGGCGTGCGGGCTGGCTACAACTTGCTGTTTATCGAAGGCGTGGCCCTGGCCCCCGATCAGCTCGACTTCACCAACACGCCCACCAGCGGCACGGCCCTGGACACCCGCGGCGGCGTCTTCTTGCACGGCGTGAACGTCGGTCTCGAAGCCCGCTGGTAGGCTACGCGGCGCAATAAAAAACGGCGGACCTGGGCGGGAAACGCGTCGCCCAAGTCCGCCGTTGTGTTTACAGTCGCCTATTGTCCTAATTCGGCGAAGACCAGATCGGTCAACTGCGGCGAGGGGCAACGCAAGCGAGCAACGTTCCACGGGCCGGTGAAACCGCTTAGCGGCGTCCCCTTGGGCGTGCCGTTGGTGTTGAAGCAACGGATTTGGTTGCTCTTGCCGTCGGTTCCTTGCACGGCCACGATGGCGTCGGCGATGCCGTCGTTGTTGGAATCGAGCGTCGTGGTGTGCACCGGGGCGTTGGGTGTCGTAGTGTTGTTGAAGGCGAAGAACGACGTCAGCAACTGGTCGACCGCGTCGTTGACGATGCCGCTGTACACCTGCACGGCCGAGTTGCCGCCGTTGCCGGCCGCCACGATCAGGTCGGGAATCATGTCGCCGTTGATCCGGGCGGCGTCGAGCGTCACTCCCCCCTTGAACGTGTTGCTGAAGGGCAGAATCGTATCGACCACCTTGGGCGTGGCCCCGGTCATGTCGTACACGTAGACTGTCGACCTCATGCCGGGACCGTTGCCGATGATGATTTCCGACTTGCCGTCGGGCACATTGGCGTTGACCACCGTACCGTTGTTGAACGTCCCCATGTCGGCCACCACCACGTCGGCCCCGCCCAGGAACGTGCTGGGGAACACGTTGAACGAGCGACTGGGAGCATTGGGAAGCGGATCGGCCGCGGCGGGCGTGTTGTAGAACACGCGGGCCTGCGTGACGCCGCTGGTGGGCACGGTCACTAGATCGTTCGTGCCGTTGCCGTCGATGTCGCCCACCGCCACTTCCACGCCGCCCGTAAAGTTGCTGGCGTAGGCCATGGTGCGGAATTGCATCAATTCGACGCCGGCCTGCGTGAACACGCGGACTTCCGGGGCTCGACCGCGGCCCGGGGCTACGATGATCTCGTCGATGCCGTCGCCGGTCATGTCGCCGGTCGCCAATCGCACCCCGCCCTTGAAACTCGGTTCGTAGGCGTAGAACTGCGACAACACGGCCCCCGTGTTCTTGTCGATCACCTTGACCAGCGGGGTGCTGGTGTTCTGCTTGTCGGGTCCGATCACGATGATGTCGCACAGCCCAACATAAGAACTGGCGTCGGTAGCCATGACGGTCTTGATGTGCCCAGCCGTATCGGCACGGTCGCCTTGCACCTTGCCGATGTTGTTGTAGCTCCCGGCCACCGCCGTACCGTTGGCGGTATAGACCCAGGCTTCTCCCAAGTCCAACACGCCGTCGTTGTTCACGTCGCCGCTTTGGTAGACCGGCGTGACGCCGGGCTTGTTGTCGGTGACCACGATGTTGTTCAGCGTGATGTTGCCTGTGTTGGTCACGGTATATTGCCAGGTGACCATATCGCCGGTGTTAACGGTGATTCCGTCGCCAACCTGGGCGCCGGAGATGGTCACTTTGTTGATCGACACGCTGGGGACGGCTCCAAAGTAGGCGCTGTCGTCGCTGGCGGTGGTGTCTTCCACGTGACCGGCCGTGTCGGTGATGTTGCCGCTGGCCGTGCCCGTGTTCATGTAGATGCCCGGCGCCGATGTGCCGACGGCGGTGTACACCCAAGTTTCGTTGAGGTCCAAGACGTTGTCGTTGTTCACGTCTCCGCTGACGTAGGTCGGCGTGACGCCCGGCTGATTGTCGGTCACCGACACGTTCTTGATGACGATGTTGCCCGCATTGGACACGGTGTACCGCCAACTGATTGGCTCGCCGACGTGGATGATGATCCCGTCGCCGGCCACCGGCCCATCGACCGTCAGCTTGTTGATGGCGATTTGCGGGACGGCGCCAAAGTAGGAACTCTCATCGCTGGCCGTAGTGTTCTTCACGTGCCCGGCCGTGTCGGTCACGCTGCCGTTGGCCGTGCCGGTGTTGGTGTAGATGCCCGGCGCCGAGACCCCGGCGGCAGTGTAGACCCAGACTTCGGCCAGGTCCAACTTGCTGTCATTGTTCGTGTCGCCGCTTTGGTATACCGGCACGACGCCCTGATCGTCGGTGACGGTTACGTTGGCCAGCGCCACGTTGCCGGCGTTGGAAACGGTGTACCGCCAACTGATCGGCTCGCCCACCTGCACGATGATTCCGTCGCCGGCCACCGGGCCGTCGGCCGTCAGTTTGCTGATCGCGATCTGCGGACTGAGGCCGAAGTAGGAGCTGGGGTCGGTGTCGCTAACGACGACTCGCTCGGTGTCGTCGTTGAATAGGTACGTCCCTTCGGCCGTTCCCAGATTGTTGTAGGCTCCGGCAATGGACGTACCCGTGGCGGTGAAGATCCACGTTTCAGTCAGGTCCAGGTAGCCATCGTTGTTTGCGTCGCCGCTGACGTAGGTTGGCGCGACGCCCGGTTGATTGTCCGTGACGGTGACGTTGGACAACGCCACGTTGCCGGTGTTCGTCACGGTGTACTGCCAAGTGATCGACTCGCCGGCGTGGATGTTGATGCCGTCGCCGCTGGCCGTGTCGTCGATGGTGATCTTGACGACGTTGATCTGCGGGGCGAAACCGAAGTACGAGCTGTCGTCCATGTCGGTCGGCGTGGCGATGTGGCCGGCGGTGTCCTGATAGCTTCCCGTAGCGGTCCCGACGTTCGAGTAATCACCGGCAACGGCGACTCCCGCAGCCGTGAAAAGCCACGTTTCGCCCAGGTCCAGAAGGTTGTCGTTGTTCGTATCGCCACTGACGTAGGTCGGTGCGACGCCCGGCTGGTTGTCCGTGACGGTGACATTGGACAGCGCCACGTTACCCGCGTTCGTCACCGTATACCGCCAGGTGATCGGCATTCCGGCCTGAATGTAGAGCCCGTCGCCCGCGAACGTGCCGTC
>CAYWTU010000312.1:0-5536 GCA_964461275.1 uncultured Pirellulales bacterium
TGGCCGAGTTCGATATCTTGGAACTGGCCGTGATGGCCGCGCCGCAGCGTGTGATCTTTCACGAACCGACCGAGCGGCATCGCCAAGAACTGGGGCCGCTGGCTGAGCTTTACCGAACGCTAGGAATCGACCACGACCCCTGCGGCGCCGGCGGGGAGTGAAACCATCTTCTTTGAGTAGATTCCGCCGGCCCCTGCGGCCGGATCTGACGATTGTACCGCCTCTAGCAACCTGGCCGTGCGCCAGCGATTGCGGCCAACCGTCGCGGCGTGCCGCTGCATGAACGTCAAGCTACGTTTGCATGTTCCATGGGCCCCGTATCGGAGTGCCCGCGAACCATTCGCGCCGCGTCGGTCATATCACTGCCGCAAGGTCCTGGGCACTGTTCGACCGTCACGCGGCGCGGGTATAACCTGCGACGACGAGTGGTACGAGGTCGTCGCAGGACTGCTGGAAACACTGCCCTGACATCACCTCGCCCGCGGCTGACCCGCTCGGGCCCGAAATTACAAAAGGGACTCCACTCATGTCTGAAACCACTTGGAATGCGCTGCCGGCCGCGGCCGGCGACGGTCACGGCATGCATCACTCGGCCCCGTTTAGCGACACCAGCAAGTCGGTCGCCGGCGCATTGGGCGCGGTGGTCGTGGCGTACTTCGTGTCGCTGGTCTTCGGTCTGCCCCAGACGGCGACTGAGTTGACCTTAGGCGTCGGCCACGCGGCCGCGACGGTCGCCGTGGATGAGGTGCACGACGGGGCGGAGCACGCCGACCATCACGCCAAGCCCACGCCTCCCGCGGCCTGGACGATCGCCCCTTTTGCCCTGCTCCTGCTGGCGATTGCCGTGTTTCCGCTGTTGCCGCACGTCTCGCACTGGTGGGAAAGCAACCTGCACCGGTTCATGGTCGCCATGGGACTGGGGACGCTCACGCTGTGCTACTACCTTTTCCTGCACGCTCATCCTGTAGAAAAGCACTTCTTGGGCCACGGCCTGATTGAGGCCGGCGCCGGCGCTTCGTGGTTGGCCACATGGACAATCATCGAGAACGCGGTGTTCGTGGAATACATTCCGTTCATCGTGCTGCTCTTTAGCTTGTACACGATTTGCGGCGGGATTCGCATCGAAGGCGACCTGAAGGCCCACGCCGGCACGAACACCTGCTTCATGCTGGCCGGCGGATTGCTGGCCAGCTTCATCGGCACCACCGGCGCCGCGATGCTCTTGATTCGGCCGCTGTTGGACACCAACCGCGAACGCCGCCACGTGGCGCATACCGTGGTGTTCTTCATCTTCGTGGTCTGCAATTGCGGCGGCTGCTTGACGCCGCTGGGCGATCCGCCGCTGTTCCTCGGTTACCTGCAAGGGGTTGACTTCATGTGGACCGCCAACCTGTGGCCGCAGTGGCTCATGGTCAACGGTTTGCTTCTCTTGACGTACCTAGTGTGGGATCACTTCTTCGCGTATCCGAAGGAAACCAAGCGCGACGTGACGCTGGACGAAACTTTGACTACGAAACTGCGGATCCGCGGCCTGGGCGCCAACGGTTTGTTGCTGTTGGGCGTGATCGTTTCGGTGGCCTTTCTCGACCCCAGCAAGACGATTCCCGGCACCGAATGGCACCCTTGGCTATACCTGCGCGAAGTGGTGCAGTTGGGCTTGGTGGCGGCGTCGCTGCTGGTAAGCTCGGCCAAGGTTCGCGAGGCGAACAGCTTCAACTACACCGCCATCGTCGAGGTGGCTGCGCTGTTCGTGGGGATCTTCATCTGCATGCAGCCCGCGCTGCAGATTTTGGGCGTGCATGGCGGCTCGTTGGGAATCGACACGCCGACCAAGTTCTTCTGGGCCACCGGTGGACTCTCGGCGGTGCTAGACAACGCCCCGACCTACCTGGTCTTTTTTCAGACGGCGCAGGCCATCGACATGCCGGGGGCCACGCTGGTGGCCAACGTGGCCGAGCCATTCCTGGTGGCCATTAGCCTAGGCGCCGTGTTCTGTGGAGCGATGACTTACATCGGCAACGGCCCGAACTTCATGGTTCGGGCAATCGCCGAGCAGAGCGGCGTGAAGATGCCCAGCTTCTTCGGCTACATGCTGTACAGCTTCGCCGTGTTGCTGCCGATCTTGGCCCTGACGCAGTGGCTGATGGTCAAGTAGCGGTTGCCGGTTTGAATTTGCGAATTCGACTCACACGGTAGGGTTCACGCGCGGCGTGGGCCCTGCCGTGTTTTTTTGTGCCAGCACTGTAGGTCCGGTACAGGGGCGCTTAACCCACGAAAGAGGCGCGCGGTGAATGTTCCACCCGCGGCACGCTCGATTCGATCGGGCGATGCCCCCGTCGCCAGATCCTACCTGCCGCACGTCAGCTCCACGCGGCGGCCTTCCTTGGCCGAGCGGAAAGCCGCCAGGATCACCTCCAGCGTCCGCCGCGCCAGATCGTTGGTGGCCCGCTCGGGCAGGCGATTTTGGAACAGGCACTCGACGTAGTCCAACAAACAGACGTGCGTCGTATCGCGGCCAGACTGCGGCAGGCGGGGGACCTCGATCTGCGTTTGCGTGCCCTGGCGCAACAGCAGCAGCGGCCGCTGCTCGTCGTCGGTCATTTCCAGCGTCCCGTTTGAGCCGGCAATGAAACTCTGCCGCGCCCGAACGGGGTTCTCAGCCAGCATCCAGCCGTGCGACCATTGAATCCGCAGCGCGCCCGGGTAGCCGATGGTGATGGCCACGAAATCCTCGCCCTTGTCGGACACCGCCTGTCCCTGTGGATCGACGTTGAGCTGGGCCGCGTCGGCGTTGACCCACTGGGGCGGTCCAAACGAGGCCAGTTGGTACAGATGCCGATAGACCATGTGGAACCCGCCGTCGATCAACACCCCGCCTCCGGCGCCGGCCACCGAGGTCCGCCAGGCCGCCGGGTCGCGATAGTGCGGCGTTTGGGCGCGAAAGGCGTTTTCCAGCGCCAAAAACGGTCGGCCGATTTCGCCCGCATCGAGCATCTGCCGCGTCTTCAAAGCCGCCGTGTTGTAAAGCTGATTCATCACCACCAACAGCGGCTGACCCGCGGTGGACGCGGCGGCCAGCATAGCGTCGAAGTCGGCCAGGTTGGTCGCGGATGGTTTCTCGCAGATGACCGCCTTGCCGGCCTGAAGCGCCTGCCGCGTCGTGGAGGCGTGAAGGTGGTGCGGCAGCACGACGTTCACCAATCGAACCGTCGGGTCGTCCAGCATCTCGGCCAGATTGCCGATGGTCTTGGTGACAATGGGAAATTCGGCGGCCCAACGGGCCACGGCCGCCGCGTTGCGGCCGCACAAGGTCACGCCTTTCACGTACGGACTGGCGGTGAGCGCCGCCAAATGCACGCCGCACCATGCGCCGCTGCCGACAACGCCAACGTGCCAGGCTTGTGGATGTTTGGAGTCTGCCCAAGACATGGAGCAATAGATACCGACGGTGGTCGAGCCCCGGTCAATGGGAGATTGCCCGCCAGCGGCGCCGTGACGTCAGGCCGACCTGGGTCGCCGGTATCGACCCCGTGGCGGCTGAACTTGCATCGGCGCCTACTCGCGCCATGCCGCTTGTCGGGCCGGCCGCAAAGGCGCTCGACGCAACCCGGCGTCGCCGGGCAAACGGGCCGGCGTCACAGGCATCGCCGACGCGATCGACGTGGCGTCGCGAATCTCCAGTTGCATCCAATCATAACCGCTGCCGGGAAGACCAGCCAGCAAGGCGGCCCCTTCCAGGCGCGGCCAACCGATCTTCGCGGCCGTGGCGCGGCGGATCATTTGGAAGGCCGCCGCCAAGTCGCAGTCGCCGGCGCCAGCCAGCAATTGGCTCCCCCAGCTTCGCCAAGGGACACGGGGTTGCGGCAGCGGACGCTGCATGGTCCCGCGGGGCCAACCCAAAACGAGTTCGTACTCGTCCAGCTTGCGCCACATTTTCGGAATGTCGTGGACATTGAGCGCCCCCGCCGCGTCGCGGACGAAGATGATCTCGCCGGCGGTCCGTTCAAACCCGGTCCACAGGGCCGCCGTGCGACCCAGCGCCAACGGATGGCGGACGACTCCAACCTGGGGAAACTCGAGAGCAATTTCCACGGCGATCTCGACGGTGTCGTCGCGCGAACCGTCATCGATCACCAAGACCTCAAATTGCGTCGTTAGCTCGGCCGCCACCTCCAAAAGTTCCATGACTCCCGGACGTAGCGTGGCATGTGCGTTTTGCACCGGCAAGAGCAGGCTAAGCGAGCGTTCCAAGGCGGCGTCCTCACGATTCAAGGGGGTGCGAGGCGTGATGCTGCGCCATGCCGTCGCAGCGCGCCGTGATCTAACCATCGGCAGCCTTGCGCGCCGATCTGAGCCGCCCGACCTAAGTTGCGGAATACAGCAGAGATAGCAACAAATCGCCCGGCTCTTTGGCGGCTCCGCGGCCCCTAGTCCCCCGGCAATACGCCGATTATGCTGGCGGTTTCGATTGCGCTGCTGGTCGGCCCATCGGTCCGTCGTGGGGCCCGCCAGTGGGCTTGGATCCAACCGAAGGTGATCTGTGTCTGCGAGTTCCTCGGCCGAGCCCGATTTTGCTAAAGGGGGCGGTCTGCTTCCCGCCATCGCCCAAGACGCCCAAACGGGCGACGTCTTGATGATGGCCTACATGAATCCCGAAAGTTATGCCGAGACCCTGGCCACCGGACGGGCCGTCTACTACAGCCGCAGCCGCAACAAGCTCTGGCGCAAGGGGGAGGAAAGCGGTCACGTCCAACAGGTTCAGGCAATCTATGTCGATTGCGACGCCGACACGATTCTTTTGAAGGTCGAGCAGCTCGGCGGGGCGGCCTGCCACGAAGGTTACCGCAGTTGCTTCTTCCGCCAGGTTACGGCGGAAGGACTCAGCGTCGTCGGCCAGCGGGTGTTTGATCCGCAGGCTGTCTACAAGAAGTCGTAACGCGGCAAGCGCCTTAGGCTTCGCGCGATCGCTCAACTCTTGGAACACATATACCAGCGCCATGTCCAACTGTTTCCGCCTCGGCATTCCCGCCGGCAGCCTGCAAGAAGCCACGGCCGAGCTGTTCAAGAAGGCCGGCTTCAAGATCTCGTTTCCCTCACGCAGCTACTACCCTACGATCGACGACGACGAGATCGAATGCCTGTTGATTCGGGCTCAGGAGATGGCCCGCTACGTACAGGACGGCGTCTTGGATGCGGGCTTGACGGGTTACGACTGGATCAAGGAATACGACGCAGACGTGGTCGAAGTTGCCGAACTGGTGTTCTCCAAAGTCAGCCGGCGACCGGTGCGCTGGGTGCTGTGTGTGCCAGAAAGTTCCCCCGTCCGCGAGGTGAAGGATCTACAAGGTTGCCGTATCGCCACCGAGGCGGTCGGGCTGACGCGTCGCTTCCTGGCCCAACACGGCGTGGACGCCAAGGTGGAGTTCTCCTGGGGCGCCACCGAGGTCAAGCCGCCGCGGCTGGCGGACGCGATCGTGGAAGTGACCGAAACCGGCAGCTCGCTCCGGGCCAATCAGTTGCGGATTGTGGCCGAGGT
>CAYWTU010000313.1:0-5524 GCA_964461275.1 uncultured Pirellulales bacterium
TGAGCTACGTCGACGCGGCGCAGATTCATAGCCCGTGCATTGAGCGAGTGGGAGTGCAAGGGGCGATGAAGATCCATGCCGAGCTGGTCAAGCTCCGCGACGAAGGGTTGTGCAAGTTTATCGGCCTGACGACGCATATCGCCTTTGACGAGGTGCTGGCGATGATCGAAACCGACGGATTCGATCAGGTGTTGTTGGCCTACGGCTACTTCCGCAAGGGCATGGACACGATGCTCTCCAACCGCAAGATCGAAACGCGCGACCGCTGTCTGGCCGCGGCCCACGAGCGAGGCATGGCCATCGTGGCGATGAAGGTGTTGGGGGCGAACATCTTTAGCCACAACGCTGGAAACTTGGTTCCGGACTCGGCCGAAGACGATCGGCGGCGGCTCCCCTCGGCCGCCATCCGCTGGGTTCTCCAGGACGAGCGGGTTTCGCTGCTCAACATTGGCGTTTCGCTGCCCGCCGACATCGACCAAAATCTCGCCACGCTCCGCGGCGATTGGCGACTGACCGCCGCCGACCGCCAACTGTTGGCGAAGTTCTCGGCCCAGGCGTACGACTCGAAGTACGTGACGGAGCTGAAGGTAACGTAAAGGCCGTAGAGCCCAACAAACAACCTGCTCGGTTCGCCGGAATCAACGGGAGTTAAAGGTCCGTTGTCAGGTTGTTTGTCGGCCTCATAGGAACTTCCGCATGAGCGACCGGTTGGCGTTGGGTCTGGATTTTGGCACCGAGAGCGTCCGCGCGCTGTTGGTGGACCTCAAAGGCAATGAGCGAGCCAGCGCCGTGGCCGCCTATCCGCACGGACAGATTACCCAGCGGCTGCCGGGAACCGATGAGCCGCTGCCGGCGGAATTCGCCTTGCAGCACCCGGGCGATTGGGTTTCGTCGGCGGCAAAGGCGGTCAAGGCCGCGCTTAAGTCGGCCCGAGTCGACGGCAGCGCCGTGGTTGGCATCGGGGTCGACTTCACCAGTTGCACGATGCTCCCCGCGACGGCCGACGGTACGCCGCTTTGCCTGTTGCCGGAAATGGCCGCTGAAAAGTACGCCTGGCCGAAGCTCTGGAAGCACCATGCGGCGTTGTCACAGACCGAGCGACTCAACGCCGTCGCCCAGCGGCGCAAAGAACCTTGGCTAGCGCGCTACGGCGGCGTGATCGGCCTGGAATGGTTTTTTCCCAAGGTCTGGGAAACCCTGGAGCGGGCGCCGGCGGTGTACCGTGCGGCCGACGTCTGGCTTGAGGCGGGCGACTGGTTCGTTTGGCGGCTGGTCGGCGGTCCGGCCAGCGATCTGCCGCGTTCCACCTGCCAGGCCGGCTACAAGGCGATGTGGAATTCGCACACGGGTTACCCGTCGCGCGAGTTCTTCGCGGCCCTACACCCAAAGCTGGCCGACGTCGTTGAGAAGAAGATGCCGGGCCGGTTGTTGTCGCCTGGCGAAAAGGCCGGCGAGCTGTGTCCGGCCATGGCCAAGCGATTGGGGCTGCCGGAGGGGATCGCGGTCAGCGCCGCGGTGATTGACGCCCACGCCGGCGTGCCGGGCGCCGGCGCCGCCGAGCCGGACACGCTGGTCATGGTCCTGGGGACCAGCAGTTGTCACATGCTCAACTCGCGCGTCGAGAAGTTGCTCCCCGGTGTTGCAGGCGTGGTCGAAGGGGGCATCTTGCCTGGCATGTTTGGCTACGAGACCGGGCAGGCGGCGGTCGGCGACGCTTTCGATTGGCTGCGGCGTCTGGTGGGACAGAAGGACTTTCGACAGTTGGACGAGCGGGCCGCGAAATTGCCGCCCGGCGCCGACGGCGTAGCGTGCGTCGATTGGCTGAACGGTTGCAGGACGCCCCTCATGGACGGGGCGCTCAAGGGCTCGCTGGGCGGGTTGAGCCTGGGGCACGAGGCGCACCATCTGTATCGGGCGCTGATCGAGGCCACAGCCTGTGGGGTGCGATGGATCGTCGAACTGTTGGACAACGGCGGCGTGCCGGTTCGCAAGTTGGTGGCCACGGGCGGACTCCCACACCACAACCCGCTCTTGGTGCAGGTTTACGCCGACGTGTTGGGTAAGCCGATTCTGGTGCATCCCTGCAAACACGGGCCCGCGTTGGGCGCCGCGATACTAGGGGCGCTGGCGGCAGGCAAAAGGCAGACCGGGTTGGGGAATGTATCGGCCGCGATCCGCGCGATGGCCCAGCCCCGCGATGGCGATCCCGGGCGGACGGCCAAGGTCGTTGTCCCTATCAAAGCCCATCGCCAGGCCTATGCCGAGGTATATCGCCGCTACCGCGAGTTGGCGGCGTTTCAATCGCAGCAGCGGACCTAGGTTGGGTTTTTACAAGCGAGCCTTGCCGCCCGCAACGGAAAGCGCCAGGCAATAGTTACCCGGCCATTTGTCGGACGCGGCGTTCGGCAATCTCGGCCACCAGGCTGGCCACGTGCGTAGCCGCTTCGGGCCGCGCTCGGCGCAGCATCGCCTCCGACATCTCGCCGCGAACCTGGCCATCGCCAAGCATCCCAGTAAGTTCCGCCGCCAGGCTGTCATCCACGCGTCCTTCGATGTCGCGTGGATCGACCAACCGCGCAGCGCCCGCCGCCACGAAAATGTCGGCGTTCTTCCGCTGGTGATCGTCGGTGGCCAAGCCGTAAGGCACGAGCACCGCTGGCACGCCCGTGGCCGAAAGCTCGGCCAGCGTCGTCCCGCCCGAGCGGCTGATTGCCGCGCCCGCTCCGGCCAGCGCCTCGGCCATGTCGTCGATGAACGGCACGACCGTTGCGCGTAGCGCGAACTTGCGATATAGCTCCTTGGTCGGCTCGAGGCCTTTGACGCCCGTTTGGTGCACGATCTCCCAGTCGGCCAGCCGTTGCCGGACCTTATACAGTGCCCGCGGCGCCTGGCGATTGAGCGTGTCGGATCCCAGGCTGCCGCCCAGGACTACGATTCGACGGCGTCCTTCAATCGGCCCCGGCTCGCGGTCGGCTGCCTCGGCGAGCGACCGACGAATCGGGTTGCCGGTGATCCTTAGCGGGGCCGCGCCCGGAAGCAGCGGCCGCACGGTGTCGTACGCGGCGCAAATCAGCCGTGCGCCGCGCGCAAGCCAGGTGTTCGCCCGACCGGGAACAGCATTCTGTTCCAAGAGCACCACGGGAATCTTGAGTGAAAGCGCGGCGCGTACCGTAGGCACACTCACGTAGCCGCCCAACCCGACCACCACGCTAGCCCGCTCGCGCTCCAGGAACTGCGCCGCCTGGCGGTACGCCGCGACGTGCTCGCACAGGCTGCGGACCGTTTTCCAGCTCATGCCGCGCAGCGGCTGACAAGGGATGCCCAGATAGTCGAACCCCGCCCGGTCCACGTGACCTTGCTCGAACGGGTCGCCACGGCCGGCCACGGTGATCCGCGCCAAAGGGTGTTCGCGAAACAGCGCTTCGGCGACCGCCAGTCCAGGAAACAAATGTCCGCCCGTTCCGCCGCCCGCCAACACGAAGTGAGGTTTTCCGTTTGCCATGAAAATCGTCCCTGCGAGCGACGTTGGCTCGCCGTGAATTTGCCCGCCGCCGCTGCCGCACCAGCTCTCGTCCGACCGCGTGGTCGCCCGAACTGCGATGAGGCCCGGCGTCAACACAATCGACGCATCCCGCACCCGTGCGGTTCGCGCCGTAGTGAGCATCCCCTGCCGTAAGTGCTACCCGCCCTTTGTTGTTCGTGTTTCAGCAAGTTTTCTTGCGCTTCTGTAGTTATCGATGAGCTATGCTGGTCTGCGGATGTGACCAGGCGTCGGCTGTATTGGCCAACCCGCCGTGCCGGCACATTCGCGCCAGATTGCCAGGCTTGCAGTCACCTCTCTCTGGGGGGCGCGACAGCCGAGTGGTGGGCTAGTGACGCCGCCGGCTGGGGCGTCGCGGCGGTTAGTCCAACCCCTAGTGCCGCGCAGACCAGCGCCGCAGCCCAGAATCGCCGCACGATCTGCGGTTCGCCCCAACCTGCAAGTTGGAAATGGTGATGCAGCGGCGCGCAACGCAAGGGCCGCACACCGGCGAATCGGCGTGCGCTTCGCTGCAGGATCACACTTGCAGTCTCCGCGACGAACACACCCCCCACGACAACCAACAACAACGCCTGGCCGGTGGACAGCGCAGCCGCCCCGAGTAGCCCGCCACAAGCCAGCGCACCGATGTTGCCCATGAACACCCGCGCCGGGTGCCGGTTGAACCACAAGAATGCCGTCAGCGCGCCCGCCGCCGCGGCCAACAGAACCACCGCCTCCCAGGGCATATCGGTCGCCCAAATTTGTTGTGGCCGAAATGCCATGGCCGTCACGAGACCTGCCAGCGCGATCGCGCCGCAGCCGGCCGCCAGCCCGTCCAATCCATCGGTCAGATTCATCGCATTGGCAGAGCCCACGACACACAGCAACCCCAGGCCGAAGAGCCCGTACGGTGAGATTTCGACGGGGCCATGCAGCGGCAACGTTTGCTGCGGCAGTCCTTGGCCGGCCATCAGCCACCAGCCGACGATCGGCGCTACGACCAAACATTGAAGGACCAGTTTTGTCGCGACGGCTAGGCCCTGGCTATGGCCGCGAAGTTTGGCCAAATCATCAGCCAACCCTACGCCTGCCAACGCGAACATGGTCGACAGCGTGCAAACGATGGCCGGATCGTCTCGCTGGCAAATCAGGCCCGCCGTGGCGGCGATGGCCGCCACCAGAAACAGTCCGCCCATGGTGGGCGTGGCCTGTTTGCCGCGATGCAACTGATACAGCGCGTCGAGCCGATTGGCGACGCGCTCTGGGCAGCGCCTCCGTAGCCAAGGGAGCGCCAAGTAACCCAATATCAGGCAAGCGCTGGCTCCCAGGCCGGCAGCCAGGGCCGACCGAGTCCAGGGGCCAATGGTCCAGGACCAAACTGCGGCGGCGATAGGCAACGCTGTGGCGAAAAAGTCGTCTTCAAACATTTCGGAAAACAAATGCCGTCCTCAGGCGTAGCAATAGGCGCTCAACAACCCGTGATTCAACAAAACGGCCACAGGCGAGCGGAGGGGGGATTCCGCGCCGCCTGTGGCCGATGATCCCGGAGGCGCCGGAGCGGCATTGCACCGCTCCGGCGCTCCGTAAAAAGTTCCGTCGGGAAGCGCTTGTTGGAGCGGTTGACCCAGAAACCGCGGTTCCAACAAGTTCAGTGCCTCGACCCAGGAGGGTGGGTGACGTCAAGGTCCCGCATCCTCGACGCCGCCGACGGAACTTCAAGCTAGTCGCGCGAGCCGGACGCTCGACCGGTGTGACGGTCGAGCGGCCTGAACGCTGGTGTGATGCGATCAACTCCAGTGACGGTGGGAAGGTCGAACTGCGCGGGGGCAGGGGGAAAAGAGGAGACGGTTGCCCAGCGCGGCCGACGTCTGACGTGCAGCGGCGCGCAGGCGAGTGCGACGATATTCGGGTTGTTTAAGCCGCGCGGCGGCCGGGAAGGGGAAGCAGCGCGGAGCGAACGGGCGGCCGGGGATCGGTCGGCGGCAAGCAGTACAGCAATTG
>CAYWTU010000314.1:0-5522 GCA_964461275.1 uncultured Pirellulales bacterium
TAGCCGCCGCCTCGCGGGCCAAGCGCCTCCTCGGTGGGGACGTAGCCAATGCAATCGTTGGCGAGCGACACGGGCATGGTGAGCGGAAACGGCGCAGCCTTGCGGATGTCCAAACCAAACTGACAGAAGTACTCGGCAGGGCAGGCCAGAAAGACCGCCGGACCGACCTGCACCGCTTGCACTTCGACGTCGGCGATGGGCTCACGATCCAGCCGGGCGTTGAGCAGCACAATCTCCTTGGCGAACGTCCATTCGGTGGCATCCACCTGCGCCGGGTCTTTTTGCACCAAGGCCAGCGCCTCGGCGGAGCGCTCGGGCCGCGGCGGACGGCGCTTGATCTTGAGTATCTCTTGCTTGGCGCTGATCGGCTCCAAAGGGCCGGTGTGCATCGACAATAATGCGCGAATTGCCTCCGCGCCCACTCGACCGCCTACCCGGCGAGCCGCCGCTTCGCCGAATTGCTGGAGTTGGTGCGGACTGCGGTTGTCGACCTGCGTAACGTCTCCCGCCGCGCCTGGCAGAAAAACCACCACCACCTCGTCGCCGAATAGTCCGCGAATGGTCCGTTCCAGGTAATAAACGAAGTCGGCCGATATGCCGCCGGGCCCGGTCGTGGCGTGGCAGGCGAAATTCACCACGCAGCCCAGGAGCTGGCCCGCGTGGTCGAAGGCGCCGACTACGCCCACCTGCGGGTCGATTGGGCCGGCGGGTTCGACGATCTCGGGATTCCCCTGACCGGGATGCGTCATGGTCAGCCCCGAACGCATGTGAAACCGGCGATTGAATGCGGCGCGGTCTTCGTGGCCTGCGGCCACGCCTCCGAGCGCCGGCCGCCCGCCGCGGTCGGCCTCGACCACCGCTTCGACGATCGCGGTTTCGACGCGTTGCAAGTAACCGGCGTGAGCCATGGACGATTTCTCATAGGCCAACGACTGCACTAGCGGCGAGGCGTGGTCGAATTCGCCGGGCAAGATCATCCCGGTTGGTCCGGCGGAATGCGAGTGCGACGCGGCAATCAGGATGTGGCTCGGCGGAATGTCGGTCTGCTGGGAGATTCGAGCCCGCGCAGCGGCGACGGTGGCCCCGCGGATCAATAAAGCGTCGATTCCGACCACGGCGACTTTGGCCCGGCCGTCGTGAAAGACGGCGGCGCGAACTTTGCAAGCGTCATGAAGTTTCGTGTGATAGGCTTTGCCGTAGCCGCCCGGATGCTCCATGCCCAGTTCAGGTGTGATGTCGCGCTCGGCGAATCCTGCACGAAATTCTACTGGCGGATCGGCCGCCCAGGTCCGCGCGAGTGAGCACACACAAATCGTCAGCGCGAGCATCGCCCGCCTGGGTGTCGATGGCATGATGTCCTCGCGGGAAAAAAGGGCTGGGGGTGAAACCTTCGGTGGGAAGCCTTCCAACAATCGGCTGCTTGTCGGCGGCACTGAACTCGGTCGCGGCAGCAGTCGAATGCCGTCACCTGCCATACACAACGCCTCAACAAACGTGCCGCGAGCCGTCAACCCGTCAGGCCCCGGCCGATTTCCAATACCTCATCAGCATCGAGAACTTGATCGTTGCGTTCAAACAATCGCGCGATGGCGGCCTTGTGAATCTTCATTTTGGTCCCCCCCACGCCGATGGCGCCATAGCAGACAATTCCATCACGGTCTTTGGCCTTGTCCGCGGCTTGAACGCCGGCAATGCCTGCCGGTGGGACGGCGTTCAAATCGATCGCCACTTGCAGTTCGCAGGTGGCAGACAGAACCTCCTTGGCAAGCAGTTCAACTCCCGCGGCGCCGGCGGCAATCACCACTTGGACGCCCTTCAGCGCCGCTGCGATTGTGGCGGCGTTGCTTGTTGAGACCGGATGAAGTTTGGCGCCCAAGACGCGCTGGGCCACGGCGCCGCAGACCTGCTCGGCCCGAGATAGGCTGCGCGAGGCAACGCGAACCGTCGCGCCGCAACGCGCCAGCAGGCGCGCCGCCCGTTGTCCCACCGGCCCGGTGCCCCCCAGAACCAGACACGTAGCACCGCTCAGCTCGAAGTGCTTCGCCGCCGCCAGAACTGCCGCGGCTGCCGTGGTGTTGGCGCCGTTGGCGTCCATCAGCACCGACACCCGCAACGGGCCGAAAAAGCAGGTCGCGATCTTGGCTGCCACTGCCTCAGCCTGCGCCACGTCGCTGCCGCCGACGAAAATCGCGGTCGAGCGAAGGTCGTCCGGGCCGCGGGTGAACATAGCGCCGTGGACCAAGCCTTCCACGTTGTCCACATTCACGCCGCCGTGGCGAAACAACTGCTCGACGCCCGCATCCGCCGCCACCACGGCGTCAAACACGCTGGGTTGCGCATCGGTGTCGAGTTGCAAAAGGATGCGGGGTTTGGCCATGGCGGTAACCAGTGAATCAGCGCAGGCTTGCCAACTCCAATCTCGTCAACGAATATACCGCGCCGTCCAGTTGCTGGTCTTGCAGTCGGACGCGGCGGCGAGCGACGCCTTCCCACTGCGCGCCGGCCTTGCGGGCCACCCGCTGGCTGGCTTCGTTGTGCAACTCAACCACGATTTCCACGCGTTCGAATCCCTTTTCTTCCAGCGCCCAACGGGCCAAGAGCTTCGTGGCGGCCGTGGTCGCGCCGCGCCCGGTCTCGCTGGTCCGGCACCAGTATCCCAAATTGCAGCGACGAAACGGCGCATCAAGATAGTTCAGCCCGCAGCCGCCCAAGAGTCGATCGGTTTGAGCGTCAAACGTGTAAAACGTGAACTCCGTCTCCTGAACCCAGGCTTGCACGGCGTGCCTTAGAAACTCTTCGGCGTGCGTGCGCCCATAGTCCAACGTGGCCCAAGTGAGCGTGGCGTGCAGCTCGGGCAACGACTCGCGAATCGCCTCGTAGACCTGGTCCAGTTGGTCGAGGCCGACTTGCCGGATCGTGACGGCGCCGTCGGACAACTGCAACCGTTCGCTGGACATTAGTTCGCCTGCACAGGCGCCGCCGGCGTTTGGCCGGGGGCTGCCTCGACCTTGGGCAAGCCGCGCTGGGCACGTTTGGCCGCCAACTGCGACTCGAGCGACTGCCATTGCTGCTGCGATCGAGCGCGCTCAATCCGTGCCGTTTGCCGCTGATGTTCTTGCTGGGCGCGACTGCGAACCAATCTCACGTTGGTCACCCGCGACACCACGCCTCCCAGCAGCAAGGCGACAACCATCACGCCGAAGGCACGAAGACTGAGGCCCCGGCCCAAGGTATCCGCAGGCGTTTCCCGCGCTTCCGTGGCGGCGGGCTCCGGGGGCAGCGGCTCCGAATCGGGCGACGTCATTTCCTGAATTCCGTGGTGGTGGCTGGCAGCGGCGCGGCGGTACGATTATTCCGCTCAATGGCAGTCTACCGGTCCTGCGGATTGTGACAAGCCGAGCGCCGCCAACGGCGCTCCAAAGGTCGATAGGTGCGCCGGCGGAGTTTTCCCGCAACACGGGGAAAGCCTCGACGTAACTCGTTGGCCGACGCCAAGTTCCCCGGCACGACAAGGATTACAAACGTCCAAACCGCGCCCGCATTCGGACCCGCCAAGGCACTCGAGCGGCCCCGCCGCCAACGGCCCGCGGCTCGGCCGGCAGGCGATCGATCAGTCGCCGCAGCACATCGGTCGTTAAGTCGATCAGCGGCGGCGTCGGCTCGCCCGCGACAACTTGCCGACCTTGCATCAGCGCCGGCAGATTCTCGGCCAACACGCCTAGCAGCGCCGCCGAGCCAACATCGACGCGCAGGTTCGATGGCTCTGCCGCGGCCGGAGTCTGTTGCGCCAGGTCGGCCAATTCCTGCGCCAACTCGAAGTTGGTGGAGATGATGTATCGCTCGCCGATCACGGCCATGGCCGGCGACAGGTTGTATTCGATCCGGCCCGGCCGGGGATCGTCCTTCAGCTCGCGCCGCAAGGCGCCGGTCACCAGCCCTTCTCCGCGGCGCTCGCTTTGCAGCGAATAGGTGGGCATACCCATGGCTTTCGCTTGCACGTTTGCGTTGCGAATCGCTCCCAGATAGGTGGTGATGAACGCGGTCTTCACCTCCTGAGGGTTGTGAGGATGAAAAACGATCGCAGCCGCGGGCAAGCGCAAGTCGGCCTGCGCCCGCTGCGAAGTGGCGCCGCCTTGCCGGGCGATCACCAACTGAATCTGCGGCTTGATTTCGGCCAGAATCTGCTCGATCAGCGGCAGGCCCTGCAACAGCGCTGCCGCGTCGGGACTGGTCTCGGAAAGTTTCTCTAACCGCTCGGGATTGAGCAACAGCTTGCGGGCCAGGGCCACTGCATCGTGGCTTACCGCGGCGCTGACGGAGAGAACCGTCTCCTTGGGCAACAGCGGCGTGAACGCCTGGGCGTCGTTGTCCAATGCCGCGACCAGCAGCCGCAGGTCGCCGTCGGCATCGCGCATTTCCTCGGGCAGCACGAGTGAGATTTCCAGTTGCCCATCGCGCTGACCCAATTCAAACGCCAGATACGGAGCACGCGAGGCGGGCAAGAGCAGTCCGCCGACGATTTCCTTGAGCGCAGGAAACTGCTGGCCGGCACGCACCAACAACCCCTCGCCGGTGAGCAACTTGGCCAAGGCCGAAGGACGTACAAACAACCAGGCCGGCGCGTCGGCGCGAATGGCGTCGGCGGCGGCGCGAAACGTTGGGTCCCGGGCCAGGGTGGCCTGCCCAGCGGCGGCGTTGTCGTCGGGCGCCGGTTTCAAAGGGCCGTTTTCAGCAACCGCTCGTTCAATCCAGGCCGGCTCGGTGGCCACGATAAGCCGTCGGTCCAACCTGGCCACCGTCAATCGGCCGAAGCGCCGCAGGATCGTGCCCGTCGATTCAGGCGCGCCTTCGGGCGGCGGGGCGGTTTCAGGTTGCTGCGCTGTGGGATCGGCTTCGCCAGTGTCCGGTTTCAACTGTAATTGACTTGCCAGTTCGCCGAGGATGCGGAGCGCTTCCGCGGCCAGCGGCCGCAAACGGTCGGCGTCGGACGAATCGATCACCAGCATCGCCTGTTCGTTCTGGGTGTCGATACCCAACGTAACGTCCGACTCCGCCAGCAACCGCAAGCTCTGGGCTAGCTTTTGTCCGTCCGGACCGACGAATGCCAACGGAAAAAGCTCGGCCACTTGCGCCGGGTCGTGCAGTTCCAAATAGGCGTCGACCTGCGCCGGCATCAGGTCCGCGGCGCCGCCGTGGACGGTTTTTCGGGTTTCTTCCGTCGCCGGCTGGGCCTGAACAACGCCCGTCGACGCCCACAGACCGGCCGCTGCCGCAGCGAGAGTCGCAAACCGCCGCATTCGGGTGAAGCACTGTGTGCTGTTGTAAGATTTCACGAAGTCATCCTTTACAGAAAACGCCCATTGCGGCATAACGTGCCCGCCGCCTAGGTCCATAAGATTATTGTCCGTGACGGGCCCAGGCAGGACAACCGACGTCTCCGCCGCACCCCATTCGGCCCTGAAACAACCCAACCGCTCGCCACCCCCCCCTCGCTTGCCCCTCATGCCAGCCATGCCTCCAGA
>CAYWTU010000315.1:0-5519 GCA_964461275.1 uncultured Pirellulales bacterium
ACGAAACCTCTCAGGCCGATGTGCTCTCAAAAGGGGCCAGCTTGCGCGAAAAGCGGGCCGATTTGGCCTCCAAAACCTACGACGTGCAGAAGGTGGCCAACGACGATCAGGCCAAAGTCGATGCGGCTGAGGCCTATCGCCATGAAGCCGAAGGCGATCTCTCGGTCGCTCGGGCCGAACTGGCCAAGATCACCAACACTTTAGCCCAACAGCAGACCCATGTGGTCCGCGCTCCGCGGGCAGGCACGATCTTTCGGCTTCTGCAGGCTCAGGGAACGGCTCAGGTCAAGGAAACCGAGGCCTTGGCGGTGCTCGTGCCGGACACGACCGAACCGGTGGTCGAACTGTTGGTGCAAGGGCTCGACGTGCCGCTGGTGCAGCCGGGCCAGGAGGTGCGTCTGCAATTCGAGGGCTGGCCGGCGATTCAAGTGGCAGGCTGGCCCAATGTGGCGGTGGGGACGTTTGGCGGCACGATCAAGATGGTCGACGCCACCGACAACGGCAGCGGCAAATTTCGCGTCCTCGTACAGCCCGATCCAAGCGGGCCGAAGTGGCCCAATCACCAACTTCCCGACCCAACCGAGCCGCCGCTGACGCCCCCCGGTGGGCAATGGATTTTCGGATTCCACGCCCGCTTTTTCCATCCGCAGGCCACCTATTTGCGGCAAGGCGTGCAAGCGCAGGGCTGGATTTTGCTCAACCGCGTTCCGTTGTGGTTTGAGATTTGGCGCCGCATGAACGGCTTTACACCCGTCGTGGCGGACGACGAAATCAAGTCGGAAAAGCCCGACAAGTCCGAAGGCGCTTCGGACGCCGGCAAGGACGACAAGTCTTCCAAAAAGGCCAAGCCCCCGATACCTAAATGAACTGTCGCCACCGGCGCCCCATCGCCGATCTGCGGCTCTTCACTGCATTCGGCGGGCTGGTCTTGTTCACATTGCCGCCGTTGGCGGCGCAGCCCCCGGCTGCGCCTCCGCATGCGCCCGCGGCCGCAGGCGCGCCGGCGGAAACGCTCCCGGCGCCCATGCCCGTTCCGCAACCGCCGCCCGAGTTGGTCCCCGTTGATCCCCTGACGGTCGCACCGGCGCTGACGCTGGACGACGTTTTGGCTTCGGTGGATCGCCACTTTCCGCTGTTGATTGCCGCTCTGGAAGAACGGGGCATTGCCGCCGGCGAACTATTGGCCGCCTGGGGCAGCTTCGACCTGAAGGCCAACGTCAACGCCGTCTCCAACCCGATGGGGTTCTACCAGTACCACCGTTCCGATTGGCAACTCGAACAGCCGACCTGGTGGGGCGGCAAGGTCTACGGCGGATACAAAATCGGCCGCGGCGTCTATCCGCTGTGGTATGGCGACTTGGAAACCAACGACGGCGGCGAGTTTCGCCTGGGTATGATGGCGCCCCTGCTGCAAGACCGCCCCATCGACAAACGCCGGGCCGAGATTCGCAAGGCCGAGATCATCCGTCGCCGGGTCGAGCCGGGCATTCAACGGCAGCGGATCGAGTTTCGCCGCGCGGCGTCGCAGGCATATTGGGATTGGGTCGCCGCCCGCAACGCCTATGACATCGCCCGCCAGCTTCTGGAATTGGCCAGCGCCCGCGATGCCGCCCTGGCCAAGCGCGTTGAGCGCGGCGACTTGGCGCGGATGGTCCGCGTGGAAAATCAAAGCCTGATCGTCCAGCGGCAATTGCGGCTCTCAGCCGCCGACCGCAAGTTTCGCCAGGCGGCGATCAAGCTGTCGTTGTTTTGGCGAAATCCAATGGGGTTTCCGGTGCTTCCCGACGCCAACCAGGCGCCCCCCAAGTTTCCCGCCCCTGGCCTGCCCACTGTGGCCCTGTTCGACCAGGACCTGCAACGGGCATTGTCCCGCCGACCCGAATTAATGGAAATTGCGCTGGAACGTCAGAAGACGTCGGTCGAACTGGCCTATGCACAAAATCTGCTGCGACCCACGTTGGACGCCGGCATGAAGGCCTCGCAAGACGTGGGCGGACCGGCCAAGCAACCCAAGAACGACAAGGACCCATTCGAGCTGGAAGGGGGCGTGTATTTTGACGTCCCCGTCCAACGGCGGTCTGCGCAGGGCCAGGTTCGCAGCGCCCAGTCGAAGCTGGCGCAGCTCACCGCCAAGCAGCGCTACACCGCCGACAAGGTCCAGGCCGAGGTGCGCGACGCCATGGTCTCGCTGGACGTGGCCTACCAGCAGATCGGCCAGGCGGCGCAAGGCTTGTTGCTGGCCCGCGAGGTGGAAAAACTCGAACGCCGCAAATTCGAACTGGGCGCCAGCAACCTGATTTTTCTCAACCTTCGCGAGCAGTCGACGGCCGACGCCGCCACCCGCGAGATCGAAGCGGTGGCCGCCTATTTCGCCGCCCGGGCCGACTATCGTGCCGCCGTGGCGGCCGACGTTCTGCCGCCGGGCGTGCGCGAAGAGGGCGTCCTGACCGGGGCCATCCTGCCGGCAGCCCAATAATTGGGCCAGGCCCGCCTCGCGCAGCTTGCGCCGCTAATCTGGCGGGGCTTGCCAACCGGGCTAGAATGGCCAGCGGCCCTTTGGCCGTTTCTCGCGCTCCTCCCACCTGGGTTCTACACCATGCGAAATGTTTGCTCTCGGTTCCAACCCTGGGCCCTGATCGCGGCCGCCGCAATCGGCTGCCAGGGCGTTGCCCCGGTCGCCCGCGCCGCCGCCGACCTTTCCCTGCCCGGCCCCTATGCCGTGGGCACCGATCAGATCACACTCACGCGGCCCGACGCCACGACGTTTACTTCACAGATTTTTTATCCCGCCACGTCGGCCGGCAGCGGCACGCCGGTGGACCTCTCGGGAGGGCCCTACCCGGTGGTCACCTTCGGCCACGGGTTCTTGCAGCTCGTGCTTCAATATCAACCGACGCTGGAACACCTCGCCAGTCACGGCTATTTGGTAGTGGCCAGCGACTCGCAGGTGACGTTCACGCCCAATCATTTGGAATACTCGCAAGACCTCCGCCAAGGATTGGATTACTACGCCGCCGAGAACGGCACACCGGCCTCGCCGTTTTTCGGCGCGGTCGACACGAGCAAGATGGGCGCCTCGGGGCATTCCATGGGCGCCGGCGCCAGTCTCTTGGCCGCAGCCGACGATTCACGAATCAAGGCGGTCATCAATCTGGCCGCGGCGGAAACCAATCCGTCGGCCGTTGCCGCGATGCCGAACATTGATGTGCCGGTGAGCCTTCTGGCCGGGAGTGCCGACGCGATTGTGCCGGTGACCACCAACGGCGAACTGATGTTCGCGGCCGGCAACGCACCGCGACAATTGCCCGTGATTCAGGGCGGTTATCACTGCGGCTTCCAGGACACGCCGTTTCCATTTTTCTGCGATAGCGGGCCCTTGGACCCGGCCCAGCAGCTCGAAATCACGCGGCGACAGATGACCGCGTTTTTCGACTTATATCTTAAGGAGGACCAATCGGCTTGGCGACAGGTGTGGGGGCCCGAGGCGCTCGGCGATCCTCGACTGGTGAATCAGCTTGATCCGGGCGTGACCATCACGCCGACCGACGACGCCTTGCAAGGGCCGCTGGGAACCCAAGTGCTCTACGACTTCTACTTGGAGAACACCGGCAGCGAGCCCAACCGGTTCGATCTCTTGGTGGAAGACAATCAGTACGCGGTGTCGCTTTCGGCAGCGCAGACCCCCCTGCTAAACCCCGGGGAGACGTACTACTTCTACGCCACGGCAACCGTGCCCAATAATTTTTCGCTGCCGTCGGACGATTGGCTGGTCAGCGCCCGCTCCAACGCCGATGGCCTAACCCGCGGCTTTACAAGGTTGACCACCTTCGCCGTCCCTGAGCCGAGCAGTTGGGCCTTGGCAGTAGTTGGCTTGGGCGGACTATTGTGGTGGCGGCGGACCTACAGCCGAAGCATGTGATCTTGCCGCAAAGCTCGATCGGGCGTGGTGCAGCCGCGTTGCTGGCGAGAAGGCTCAGCCCAGCCCAGGACCTCAACCTGGGCGCCCAACTCTCAGCCCCCGGGTTCAATTTCCACCGACGAGACCCGCCGCCGGACCGGCCACGCCGCCCCCAACACATTGACCGCCGTGCGGTCTTCCAAATTCGGCCGCATCACGGTCAAGAGCAGCAGCGGTAGGTACCAGTTCAGCCACACCCCGCCGTGGTCGGCCAGCCAAAACTGCGTCCCCAGCATGACGGCGGCCGAGCAACTCACCAGCGTCCCCAGATTCTTCTGCGCCGGCCACAACAGCAGGCTCCCGCAAAGCACGGCGAACAGCACGAACACGGTGATGCGATAGGCCGGCGGGTGGTACCTCCAGAAGCCCACTTCCGGCGTCTCGAGCGGGGCCAGCGAATCGACCATGCCCCACAGGAATTCCGACCACTCGAACATCCCCGTCAGTTGACCGACGAAACCTTGCCAATCGGCCGACGTGAGCGCCAGAGACGCCGCCAACGCCGCCAACGCGATCGCCAAGCCCAATAGAAATCGCGCGGCGCCGCGCTGCCAATAGAACCCCAGCCACAGCGGCACGAGGAATATGGGAAAATAGAAAGCGCCGGCCGCCAATCCCAAGATCAATCCTGCGATCAGCGGGCGGCGATAGAACACCACCAGCCAGGTCAGCGCCGCCGCCGGCAGCACGTGCTCGACGTTGCCAATTTGTTGGGCCGTGTAGGGAATGAGCAGGTACAACCCCATCATCGCCACGCCCGTGCGGAGATTCCCGAAGTGGCGGAACCCGATCAAAATCAGACCCGAGACCACCGCCAACTGGGCCAGAATGGCCGTCGACCGCGCTCCCGCCACGTCGATCTCTTGCATCAGTTCTGGCGCCTCGGCAGCCTCGCCCGTTTCTCCGCGGAGGAACAGCCGAACCGGCACACTGCCCACCGTGTGCAGCCAGGCATACCCCGGGCCATGGCGCTGCCAAGGGTTCTCGTCGGCGGCGACGGCCCGGCGATGCACCATGCGGGTCAATTGCCGAACGCCTTCAAGCTCGCGGTCGGCCGGCGGGTTGCGGAACACCTGAGCCATCAAAAACGCCATCAAAGCTACGCTCATAAACGCCAGCCCACCGGGAAGCAAATTGGGTTCCAAGAGCGGACGGCGGACCATGGTCGGGTCGACGAGCAGGCGAATCAATAAGAACAGCCCAGCGGCGAACAGCCACAAAAATCCCAGTTCCTCGCGACCGCCTCCGGAGGCCATCACCAGCCCTGGCCCCATGCCGATTAGCGCCAGCAAGTCGACGTTTCGCACGCTCCACAACCGGCTGAATTTGAAGTACAACGCCACGATCATTAGCGAAGCGATGTACACCCAGGTGGTGCGCTCCAGCGGCTGGTAGTTGAACGGAAACTGTTCCATGGCCGAGTCGGAAGGAGAGCGATGCGAGGGAGCGAAGCCTGCACCTTCGGGCTAGTCGAACGATTCCCTGCTGCCGGGACAGCGTGCAAGATAGTGGCCCCAGCCCCGATTGCAAATCCAAGGCCTGCCCGTTGCTCCCCTTTTAG
>CAYWTU010000316.1:0-5515 GCA_964461275.1 uncultured Pirellulales bacterium
ATCGCACTTCGGCGATATGGCGGTGCTGACCGACGGGCTGAACACCGCCACGGCCACGGCCGTGATGGACACCGAGTTGTTGGAATTGCCCGAGGAGGCGTTTCATCGTCTGATGGTCGAGTTGCCCCGGTTCGCGGCCAATTTGAGTCGGCGGCTGGGGATGCGGCTGCGCCACGTGGCGCGGGGCAAGTTCTCGCGGCTGAAGCCGGCCGTCGTGGGTTTGGTCAACTCGACGCTGCGCACGCAAGGGCTCTTGGCGCCGCTTGCGCAAACGCTGGTCCGTCGCGGCGACAGTATCGTGGTCCTTACCGACCGTGGCGAAACCTGGCCTACCGACGGCGCCTACTTGGTCGAACGCATTCGCGCCGATCAGGCCAGCGGCATTCCGGTCGAAACGGTCCATCGCCGGATAACGCAGGTGGTCGACCACGAGGACCGGGTATTGTTGGACCTGACCCAGCGCTCGTTCGATCGCCAACTGCCGGCGCTGCTGTCGCAGTGCGAGCAAGTGTTGTGGCTTGTGGAGCCGGCGTTTCAAGTGACGTCGCTCAACAACCTCGAGCGGCTGCTGGCGGCGGCGCCGGAGCTGGCCCAACGAACTCACCTGGTATGGATCCTGCACGAGACCGACCGATTTGCGCCCCCCTTGGACCGCGAGCTGCCGATCCACCGCCTGGATTTCAAGGTGGTCCTTGGCGACGACCCGCGCCGTCCCCACTGGCGGCAGCAGCAAAGCGTGCAGCGCATCGTACGGCATTTGTGCGGCACGCGGGTGGGACTGGCTTTGAGCGGAGGCGGCGCCCGTGGGTTTGCACACCTGGGCGTCCTCCGAGCGTTTGACCGTGCCGGGCTGTCGTTCGATCTGCTGGCCGGCGCCAGCATTGGGGCCCTGACCGGACTGTCGTACTGCGCCGGATGGGACCCCCAGGAAGCCATTCCTCAATTTGCCGAGCAGCTCACGCCCCCGAAGCCGCTGCGCATGATCCCCGGCGGTCATCGCTGGTTCATGTACGGCATGTTTCGGCTGCACCGCTGGGACGGCATGTTGCGGCCGTACCTGGGCACTTGCACGCTCGAACAGTTGCAAATTCCTCTTTCCATGGTGGCGGTCGACTTGATGACCGGAACCACGGTGGTCAGCGACCGCGGCGACGCCATCGGCAGATTGATGGAAAGCATCAACCTGCCCGGAATATCGCTCCCCATCCTTCGCGATGGGATGGCCCTGGTGGACGGCGGCATCTTGAACAATTTGCCCGCCGATGTACTGCCCGAGCGCGGCGCCGATCTGGTGATCGGCGTCGACGTGATGGCCAAGCTCTCGCGGCGGTTCGGCCGCAACCGGCCTGGCATGACCACCGAAGAGATGCGCGTGCCGGGAACTATAGAAACGTTGCTGCGAATCAACGAGGTGCAGGACTGCGCCTTGGGGTCGATGAGGACCCGCGCGGTCGATCTGCTCATCACCCCGGACACGTCGCGATTCGATTTTGCCAACTTCACCAAAGCCCAACAACTGGCCGACATAGGCGAAGCGGCCGCTCAGGAGGCCATTCCGCAAATTAAACAGCTCGTGGCCGACCTGGAGCGTGGCTAGCCGCTGATTCAACCCGTGGAGAACCACTGAACTCGGTCGTTCGCGGCCGAGTTCTTAGCCGACAGCGCTCCGCCAGCCCACGGCCCTTCGACATTGGTTACTGGGAGGCGGCGGCGGTCGCCTACTTGTCGGTGCGTGGGGCCGGTTTTAGACTATACGGCTAAACAAGTCGGCCATTTTCTTCGCTGCCCGCGCGACGGACCGTGAATCGTTCGCGTGGGTGGCGGCAGCCCCCGGGAGCCCGTCGGAGATGAACGTTTGTAAGTGCCTTAGCGTTTTGGTGTTGGGATTCACATGTATGCTCGCCGCCGGCGGCTGCAACAAGCCGGCCGACAGTGGATCGACTGGCACTGCGCCGGCCCCCAACGGCGGCGCTGCAGTGGAAGAAGTCCAAGGCGCGGCCAGTGGCAGTTCGGCCGCCCCGGTCGAGTAATCGCCGGCGCGTCCCGTTGTTGGAAGTGGCTGCATCCGGGCTTCAAGGCGGTAGATCTATGTCGGTACATCGTGCTTATTCCGCGCTGGCGACCATGTGCCGTAGTGCGTTCTGGCTGGCTCTGGCGGCCATGATTGGTTGCAGCCCGGCCGTCGAAACGGGCTCACCAACAACGGGCGGCACGCCGAGCGGGGTGGAGGGCAAACGCCGGATCGTGGTCCTGATGAACGGGAATTCGCCGTTTTGGGACGCGCTCGGAGTCGGCATCCGCGAGGCGGAGAAGGATCTCGATTTGGCCGCGGCGGGCCTGTCCGCCAGCTTGGAAACAAATAACGCCACGCCGCAGGGCCAGATCGACAAGCTCCGGCAGTTCGCCAATCAGGCCGACGTGGCCGCCGTGGGCATCTCGGCTGTCGACGCCGCCAATCCGGCCGTGATCGACGAGATGCAGCGGCTGCGCAACAAAGGAATTCACGTCGTCACGATCGACTCAGACGTCGATCGCAGGTTGTTCCCCGACGCCCGCTACGCCTTTATTGGCAGCAACAACCCGGCCGCCGGCCGGGAGTTGGGCGTTGCGGCCAAAGGATTGCGGCCCGAGGGGGGCACGTTCGTGACGTTTGTCGGCCGCACCAGCGCCCAGAACGCCATCGAGCGGATAGGCGGTTTCGGCGCGGGCGCCGGCGAAAAGTTCAAGGGCCTTGAGCCCATGGGCGATCAGAACGACCGCAATAAGGCCCAGCAAAACGTTCGCGATGCGGTGGCCAATCATCCCGAGTTGAACACTCTCGTTGGCATCTGGAGCTACAACGCGCCAGCGATTGTGGACGTGGTCGAAGAAAAGAAGATTCGCGATAAGATGACGGTCGTTGTGTTCGACGCGGAGCCCGGCGCCATCACCAAGATGGGCGAAGGCCAGATCGACGCCATGATTGTCCAGAACCCATTTCAGATGGGCTATCAGGGCGTGCGGCTGATGAAGGCCTTAATTGCCGGCGACGACGCCACGGTCAAGGAGTTGTTTCCAAACTACGGCCAGCCGGACGGCGACCTGTACGACACCGGTCTGAAAATCGTCGTGCCGGACGAGAAATCGCCTCTCAAGGCCGAGATGTTTGGTCCCAAGACGGAATTCTTAACGTTGGGGGCGTTTCGCGACTGGCTCAAGAAGTACAACCTCGAGGGATCATGAGCTCGGGGGCCGCACGCGCAGAGCTTCGCTTGGGAGTGGGCCGCAGCGAGCTGGGTCTGTTGGCGGCGATTCTGGTCGTGGCCGGCCTGACCACCTGGCTGGACGACCAACACAACTACTGGCGCGACCCAAAAACTGCCGCGGTCGACATCCTCCGCCAGACGACGCTGCTGGGCATCTTCGCCCTCGGCAGCACAATCGTAATTATCTCGGGGGGCATCGACCTATCGTGCGGGTCGATGATCGCCTTCAGCGGCACCGTCTGCGCCGCGATCATGTTGGCCCTGGCGCCACAAGAAATGCAGAGCCCCAAGACGCCGGTGGGGATAGGCGTGATTGTCGTTGCGATCGCGGGGACGCTGCTGGCAGGGTTCTTGGTGGGCAGCTTGCACGCCTGGCTGATCACGGTGGTGGGCCTGCCGCCATTTGTGGCAACGCTCGCCTCGCTGGTGGGGCTGCGCAGCTTGGCGCGGGCGATCATCCCTAATGCCACCGAAGCGATGCTCGCCAGACCTAGCAACCAGATTCAGATCTTCGATCAACAGTTTCGCTACCTGGCCAAGAGCATTTGGATCCCGGCGCTGTTGTTCTTGTTGCTGGCGGCCGCCGCCTGGTTGCTCATGGCCAAGACCGTCGTCGGCCGACATCTGTACGCGCTGGGAGGCAACGAGGAAGCGGCCCGGCTCAGCGGCATTCGCACCGACCGGCTCAAGTGGCTGGCGTATTGCCTCGGGGCGATGAGTTCTTCGATTGCCGGCATTCTCTATATCGGTGAGCAGAGCGTGGCCGACCCACAGGTACTAGGCGTCGGGTATGAACTGAACGCGATCGCCGCCGCGGTGGTCGGCGGCTGCAGCCTGGCCGGCGGGCTGGGCACGATACCCGGCACGGTGCTGGGAGCGCTGTTCCTACGGACAGTGATTGACGGGGTGGGCAAGATCATCAAAAGCGGCGCCGACGTGTTCGAAGGCTCGATCGTAGGGATGCTGGTGGTGATGGCGGTGGCGTTGAGTCAACTGCGACAATCGCGGCACGACCGGGCCAAGTTCTTCAGCGGGGCGTTGGGCTGGGTCGCCATGGCCACGCTGACGCTGTTGGCCTGGTCGATGACGGGCTTCCTGGTGGGCAGACGGGCCGGCCAAGTGGCGGCCATTGCCTGTCTGGTGGCGCTGCTGGTGGTCCGCCTAACGCAGGCCCGTGGCCGATCCTAGCGATTGCAAGTACCGCGCGATGGCCTCGGCCAATTCGCCGCCCAACCGGCGAATCGCCTCGGGGGTGACCTCATGGCCTTTGACTTGAGCGTAAGGCAGTTCCAGCGTCGTGGCCAACCGCACTCCGGGCAATTCCTCCGCCCACAGCGCGAAACTTTTCCGCTCACCGTAGGTGGCCGCTGAGTTCCAGCCCGTGCCGAACGGCAGGTCGTCGGCGGGGTCGAACCGCAGCGGGCCGCGCTGGACGGCTTGAAACAGCTCGCCAAACGCGGCCAGTTGGGCCGCGGCCGAGTCGCTTTTAGGGCCGGCGAAGTAAATCCTCTCATCGCGACGGGACGGTGCGTGCAGGTCAATCGCTAGCCGCAGCCGCCCCTGGCTCCAGGCGGGAACCTTCTCGCGCAGCGCCGCCACGGCTGGATACAAACTGGCGCCGGCATAGTCCAACCAAGGGTCGTGCGGCAAACGTAGTTTTCCCTGGTCGCCGTTCTCAACGCCGTCCTTGTCCATGAACGGCACAATCAATAGCTCGACGCGTTCCCCCAGCCAGTTTCCCGCGCCTCCGCCGGTCAGCACCGCGTCCACCAGCCCTTCCAAGAGTGGGCCTGTCGATGACTCGCACGCATGGTGTCTGGCGACCAACAACACGCACTGCTGCGCGGCGCCGTCGACTCGCCCCAGCCGTAAGGCCTCCACCGTGCGCCCTTGCCGCGACTGGCACAACCGATCGCAGACCAACCGAGGATTGCCGGCGTGCCGGTTCAGCAGCGCTTGCAGGTCTTGCTCCAGATAGGGAGGCGAAAACGCGAACCGCACTTCATGGTCGTCTGTGCCGAACGCAAACTCGAACCGACTGTCGTCTTTGGTGGCGCCCAGCCACGACCAATTCGCTCCTCCGTCGCGGCTCACGGCTGGACCGCGCATTCCTACCACTGGGCCCGCGGTGAATTCAAACGCCAGCCTGCGTCCCGCCGCGCCGCGGGTGCGAAAGCACCAATAAAACCACGGCTCGCGCGTGTCACGCTGGTCCTGCCTTAGCCGGACGACATCGCCGTCGATGGATTCGACGACGATGTTGCCTCCAG
>CAYWTU010000317.1:0-5514 GCA_964461275.1 uncultured Pirellulales bacterium
GCGCCGGGCCTGACCGGAGATCATGACCAGCGTCATGCCGATCAGCAGAAACAAGCTCAACAGCGCCAAGACCATCAGCAGGATCACGCCGCGGCGCGGCACGGCGTTTGGACGGCGTGAACCGACGAAGTTCAAAGCGCAGCGACCGGCGCTGCTGGCGCGACGACGGCAAATTGTGTGGCGGTTCATGATGTCGTGTTCCTTACGAAGCGTCTTGTCTTGCCCTGGCCCGCTTCGTGGGTGTTTCGATCAATTGCCCGTGGCGTTCCTCTGGTCCCCTCTCCCTCTGCACCCAGAGGGTACCCGGGGCTAGGGTGAGGGGGAATTCATTCTGCGGAAGTCATTTTTCGGTCGTTCCCTAATGCCGATTCGACCCCCGGTCATTGACGGGGGGCTAATGTGCTACTCGAGTTGAATGGTTTGCTCGTACACCGCCACCACGCCTTGAACGATGATGGCCGTGGCCGTGCGGCCGTTGGTAGTCGGATCTATGTGCGACTTGCGCGACTGTGGATTGTCCGTGTCGAGGAATTGCTCAGGATTCCAATCAGGACCAGACAGCGTGACGTTCTGATACCACTGGTTTACGCCGTCACCGAAAAAATTTGCCCCGTACTGTAGGCCACCTGCATTGGTGACGCGGTACCAACGAAACACGGCAGTTCTCTCCGGCGGGTATGCGGCGGCGCCTAGATCTGCGGCCGGAATCGACAGGTCCGGCCTTTTCCACCCCGTGAGCATGATCCACTGGCCGATCTTCACGGCCGGCAGGTCGCTTTTTTCGGGCTGCGCGGGATTATCGTTTGCCGTGCCCGTTTCCGCCGCCAGCCGCAGTCGCATCTCTCCGCCGCCGATGCCGGAACCCATCACGTCCACGAATACGATCCGCTCAGGAGGGGCCGGACGTTCGCCCGGGGCCGGCGCGCTGAACGGCGCGGCTGTCGGAACTTCACCGCGCTGGATGTAATTCAGGTCGCGTTTGTACACCACCGCCACCGAGGCAGTCACTTCCGTTTGATTCGTCGTCGAACTCAACGCGTCCGAGGGCACGACCGTGGCAAACCAGGAGTAATCGTCCGCCGTCTGTCGAGCGAGCGCCGATTGGCTGCTGGCTGACGTTCCCTTGTCGGTGACCACCGACCAGATTGGCCGCTTGCTGCTGTCGGTCGGCTGACTGAATACGACGGCGTCTTGCCAAGTGAAAACGCGCTTGGCCGCCGGCAGCGACATGGCCAGCGAGTTCAGCGTTCCGTCTCGGCTCACCGTCAATCGCGTCATTCGCGGGGCGTTGGGCCATTCGTCGGGAATGATCGCCGCCTGCGTAGGCGATGTCTCTTGCAGCGGATCGTTTTTCAAGGGGAGCGGGAACGCGCTCACCAGCTCACTGCCCAGATAGCGGCCGATGAGCAGCGGATCGATGCACACGGCGTTGCCACGTCCGAGGGGTCCAAGAGGCGCGACCTGAGGTTGATTGACCTGCGTAAAGGGTGCAGGACCAAGGGCCGGGACCGCCGGCGCTGCGCCCTGATACTCGACAAGTGGTTGCGGTGTGGCTGCGTCGGGGCCCTCTTCATCCAAGTCTCGCCACGCATAGACATGCGTGTACTGTGTATCCCCCGCGTAATTCCGCCAACTCTTCCAGTTCAAGAATCCTCGCACTTTTAGTTCGTGCAGCGCGGCCCGGGCTTGGGCGGTCGAGCGGTCGTACTTGGCCGCCTCGACCATCTGCTGCTTGCCGGCTGGGATCAGCGCCGCCACGCTCAATAGCCCCACCGCCAATACGAACATGGCGATGAGCACTTCGAGCAGCGTAATGCCGCGCGGGGCAGCGACGCCGACCATCCTTAGCCCCCCGTCACTTAGCCCCCCGTCATTGACGGGGGGTCGGAGCGGACGGCAAACTTGACCATCGTTGCGTGCCAGTCCAGGTTCAATCTGGCGGCGGCGCAGACCCCCGGTCATTGACCGGGGGCTAATAGCGATTGACCGGGGGCTAAGGGTCGATTCCGACTGGCGCGATGCAACTCGACGCATGACTACTGCCCTCCTCGGCTGATCGCCTCGCGACAGCCAGCCCGCGACAGCCACACGCCCAAGTACAGCCGCTCCAGCGTCCGCGGGTTGGCCCCCGTCATGCCGAAATCGTCTTGCACTTTGGGGTCGAACCCGCCCTGACGAATGCCGGAGACGGGCTGAATGTCGATCTTGCCGGTGCCGCTGTTGACCATCACCCACAGGTTTTCCGTGTCGCGCCAACTGTCGCGCGGGATCAGCGTGGGCCACGCGGCGCTGGCCAAATCGGCGCTGGTGGGCATCTGCTCGCGCCTGGCCACCAACATATACAGCGTCGCCTGATGGTCCTCGGCCACCTGGGTCCACAACCCCGACGCCTCGTCGCGTTCCCAATGGTAGAACCGCGTCAGCGCCCCGTCGGGGCCGAACATGATGGTCAGTGGCTGCGTCGGCGTCGTACTGTCGGCAAAGTCGGCCGACAGGTAGGTCGTGCCGTCATTGGCCGCCGTCCCTTCGCTGGTCCGCAGCGGGTAGAAGAAATCGTCGTCGTCGCGTTCGTCGTAGGCGTCTTCGATCCGCAGCGGATCTTCGCTTGTGTTGGCCAGGTCGCTCCACGGCTTCAACTCCGTCACCCCTGAGCACATCAAGTCGATCACCATACCCTCCGGCAACTGCACGGCCGGAATCGTGCTGCGGACCGGCGCGCGGGCCACGCGGTAGGATAAGGCAGTATTGACGACTGGCTGCTGAAGCGGGGACGAATTGTAAATGAGCTCGGGAATACCCGGTGGCGCGACTTGGTCGATTTCCGCGGGCGGCGAAATGTCGGAACTGTCCATGTACCAGGTGTCGGGCTCGTTGTCCGTGGCGCCGACCGGATTCACGTCCAGCATTCGACCAATCGACCAGAAGCCCACCGCGGCACTGCCCGATGTAACCGGACCCGTAGTGGAGAATTCCTCCCACTCCAGGCGGTACTTGATGGGGTTGTTGCCGAATTGAATGAGGTCGCCCGGCCGCAGCCCAAAGAACTGAGTTGGCGTGCCCGGCTGCACGAGCCAGGCCGAATCGGCCGAGTTGTTGGGTACGATGCGGCTAATGCGGTACGGCTCGCTGGTCACGGGGTCGATAAGCGCCGCCGACGCCATATCGGGATACACATCGCAGAACACCGTCGAACTGCTCTGCGTATCCCCGCTGTACGGCTCGGGAACTTCGCAATAGCTGATCGACTGACAGAAGTGCGGATTTTTTGCCACCCGTTCGAACATCAGGCCCACCGGCCGGCCGGTCTCCATCGCCTTGCTGCGGGCGGTGTCGAGCGCCACGCTGATGGTCCGCGCCGCTTCCCGCGCCCGACGCCCCTCGAGCGCCGGAAGCACCACCGGAATCGCCGCGGCCGTGACCATGAGCATGATCGTGATGGCCACCAAGATTTCGGTGAGCGTGAAGCCGCCGCGGCGCGGGGAACCAACACCCACCTTTAGCCCCCCGTCAATGACGGGGGGTTGGATGGCCCGGTAAACTCCTCCCGTGCCTAACTTACGCATGGGCAGCCATGGCTCACGCTTCCGACCCCCGGTCACTGACCGGGGGCTAATGGTCGGGAGCTCGGCTGCGGTCCGACCGGCTCGAATGATGCGCTTGGATCGTGTCACGTTACCGCGTCCCCAAGGCATGACTGTGAATGTTGTCGCTGTGTACCTGCACCCCGCCGTTAAGCCCATTCGGGTCGCCGTAGATCACGGCGCCGAGCTGGGCGTAGCCGTCGGTATTGTCGCGCTTGTTGTAGCGGTACAACGAATAAGGATTCGAGCACTTGCGCAGATGCACCAAATCAGCTCCACCGGCGGGCGGCGAAACCACTACGTATCGACCCGCAGTGGCTGAAATCAGTCGCCCCAAATTCAAACCGAACTCACCGTCGCGACCTGCTGAAGCAATGAGCGGCGTGGTGGTGAATCCCCACCCCCACGGACATTGAGTGTCATCGAAAGCGGTTGCCGGATTAGCCGGTGTGCCGGTCGCGTAGGCTGTCCATGCCACGTCGGCAGTTCCGGCGCTGCCGTCGTCGGGAGGCGGCGTCCGATAGGGGCCCGTAGGATCGAGATAGATTGCAACGCCGCGGATATCGAACGGATCGCGGCTGAGCGGCGTCGTTGCCAGCCCGTTGAGCAGATTCCATCGCAGCGGCGTCAACTCCGGTTTGCCAATGTCGTCGGCCGGTTGAAGCGGCGAAATAAACCCCGCCGGCCAGCGCAGCCAGGTGATCGGGCGTCCCCAGCCGTCGATGAATTCCGGCATTCCGTCGTTGTCGGTGTCGCGAACTTCGCTCTCCAAGAACAGCGCCCGGCCGGTGTCGTCCTCGCCATTGGCCGTGGTGAGGATCAGATGCAGGCACTCGGCCCCTTCATGGGTCCGAGCCATATTCTGAAAAATGCTGTCGGTGGTGCCAGCGCCGGTGACCTGGCGTTGGTACGTCAGGTTGGCGTTGATTCTGCGCTGATAGGCGCTCATGAGGGCCGGTACAACAGGATAGAGACGGTCCACCGGCGGGCCGTCGTTCGAGGCGAAAGTACTTGCCGCCCAATCCGCCGTGGCAAACCCGAAGCTGTTAGCAAGGTTAAATTCGCGGGCCAACAGCACATACTCACGACAGCCGTTCGTCGCCACGTTCAGCGATTGCGTGAAGGGAACGGGAATCGAGCCCGTGGTCACATCGACGATGCCGAAGGGAAACGATGTGGCGTTATCGTTGTGTATCAGCAGCACATCTTGATAACGGTCGGGCATCTCCCGGCGAATCAACTCTCGCCGGGCAGCCAGGGCCTTGATCGCCACCTGAACGCCGGATGTGGTGTGGTACGGGGAATTGGGATAGCCATTGACGCCGTTGCCGGTCGCAGCGTTGTAATACTCGGCGTCCGTTTGCAAAACGCGCGTAGCGCCAAGATGCGTTAATGCACCGGTTACCGTGCCGCTTGTCCCCCAGATCTCCCGCCCCACGCTCGGATCGATCGGCAGCCGGCGCGTGCGGTAGGTGTCGTAACGGCTCATCAGTTCCGAGTTCAGACGGGTGATGAGCGACTTGGTCTTGGCGGCCCGAGCCAGCTCCTGGGCCTGAAACAAGGCGCCCAGTAGCAGTGACGCCAACATGCCAATGATGGCGATGGAAACCAACAATTCGACCATGGTGAACCCGCGCCGCGACCGCCCATCACTTAGCCCCCGGTCACTTAGCCCCCGGTCACTGACCGGGGGTCTGCCGCTGGGTGAATGCTCCCTACTCAGCGCCTCCCTGCACAATGCGGCGCCGAACGACCGTGATTGAATCGTCCGACGCGGACCCCCCGTCATTGACGGGGGGCTAAACATTGACGGGGGGCTAAGGGTCGCGACTTCGGCTACGGGCCGGGTGCCACTGGCTTCGCCAGTCCTCGGAACGACGAACACGTCATCAACTCGCAGTGACGGCGAATCCACAATTCTCCCTCTCCCTCC
>CAYWTU010000318.1:0-5511 GCA_964461275.1 uncultured Pirellulales bacterium
TTTGTCCAGCAGCCTACCATCTTCGGCTCCTTGACGTCGGCATGTCTGTTTTTGGTCGGCCCCCGTCAACTTCGCCGCGCCGGCGAACCCCGCCACACCTGCCGTTGTCCGCTGGCGTAGCGTTTGGGTAGCATTTCAGCAAGTGGCCGATCCCCCGGCTCCGGCATCCTTCCCTACCAGGTCGCGCCCTTTGATCTACCACGGTAAATGCATCAGCCCCGGCGTGGCCGAGGGCGTCGCTCAGCTCGTTGACGCTCGGGCGATGCTGTCCGACGCGCTAGGCGTTGAGCCCCGTGGCAACCCGCCGTCCGAACGCGAACGGCTATTGGCCGCGGTGGGGCGGGCGCTTGTGCAACTGGACCGGCTCAGGCGGCAACTGGACCGCCGCGTGGCCACGCACGACATCGCCATCTTTGAAAGCCATGCCAGCATCCTCCGCGACTCGAAGTTCATCGAACAGATCGAGAACGAAATTCTGCGCCACCAGCAGGCGGCAGAGGCGGCGGTGGCCCGCGTGGTAAGCCAGATGTACGCCACGTTTGCGTCCAGCACGTTGCCGCTGGTTCACGACAAGGCGGCCGACCTACTGGACATCGGTCGCCGGCTGTTGGAATGCCTGTCGAGTTCCGCAGCCGTTGACGAAGACCACGCGCATGCGATCGTGGTGGCCTCCATGGTGACGCCGTCGGAGCTGGTGCGCCTCGTGCATCAAGGAGTGGAGGCGATTGTGACCGAGGTCTGCGGCTCCAAATCGCACACGGCAATCTTGGCTCGCGGACTGGGGATACCGTTGGTGTCCGGAATCGCCGTCAGTGGCAACGTGATCTCGCGCCAGACACCGATCCTGGTCGACGCGGCGGCAGGGCTGGTGGTAGTCGCCCCAACCCGCCGCGAGCGGCAAACCGTGGCCGCGATCCGCGAGAAGATCCAGACCGTCGTCCCCGCCGATGAAACGCCGCCGGCCCCCGCGGTGACCGCCGATGGAATGCCGGTCACCGTGCTCTTGAACATTAGCGATCACTCGGAGGCCGAAGCGGTGCCGCGACTGGGAGCCGCCGGCATTGGACTTTTTCGCACCGAGTTTTTGTACATGGACCGCGCGTGGTGGCCGACCGATGACGAGTGCTACGCGGACTATCGCCGAGTGGTCGACGCCATGGGGCCGGGCGAGTTGCACTTGCGCCTGGCTGATTTCGGCGCGGAAAAGTGCCCTCCCTACGCCGACATTCCGCTCAACCGCAACCCCAGCCTGGGATTGCGCGGGATGCGGCTGTTGCTGCAGCGCGAGGATATCCTACGGCCGCAGCTCCAGGCGGTGCTCCGCCTGGCCAGTGAGCGGCCGCTGACGGTTCTGATTCCCATGCTCGACACGCTCGATACGCTTGATGCCACCGTCCACAAGCTGTGCGAGCTGGCGGGCCGTCGACAACAATCGCAATTGCCTTTTCAGTTGGGGGCCATGGTCGAATTGCCCTCGGCGGCGCTGTCCATCGAGGACATCTTGCCGCGGGTCGACAGCGTGGCAATCGGCCTGAACGACCTGACGCAGTATTTGCTGGCGGCCGACCGCGACGACGAATTGGTCGAAGGCTATCACGATGCGATGCAGCCGCCCGTGTTGCGGCTGCTGCACCGGGTGGTGCAGGCGGCGGACGCCTTCGGCAAGCCGGTCACCATTTGCGGCGAGCTGGCAGGCGATCCGCGGCTAACGGGCCTGCTATTGGCCTTGGGGGTCCGGCGGATGAGCGTAGCCCGAGGGAGCTATCGGCCGGTGATCGAGGCCATTCACGGGCTGAACTTGCAGCGGTTGGGGGCCTTGGGGCACGAGGCCGTGCGGTTGACTTCGGGCCGTGCGATCCGCGATTTTGTTATGCACCGTTTGCACGGAGAGCCGTTGGCCGGCGGCGAGGGCCCGTCCGATTCGAGTCCGTCCGATTAGAATGCACTAAACGCATGTGTCGAATGTACGCGGTTCGCTCGACGCAGCCCACGACGATCGCCTGCCCGGTGGTGACGTCGCCGCTGGGGCTCCGCGCGCAAAGCGTGTGCGATTACAAGGGGGACAACCATCCGGACGGTTGGGGCGTCGGTTGGTACGAGCCCGGCGGCCCACGCGTGGAACGTGGCGAGTTGGCCGCGTCGGCCGACAGCGGTTTCGCCGCCGCGGCCCAGCACGTCGCCTCGACGCTGGCGCTGGCTCACGTGCGCAAGGCGTCGGTGGGCGTGGTGCGGCCCGAAAACGTTCACCCCTTCGTGTACGGGCCGTGGATGTTCGCCCACAATGGCACCGTTTACGAGTATCCGCAGTTGAGCGAGCGGCTGGCCGACGAGACCGCCCCCGACTTGCAGGCCCACCGACATGGAACCACCGACAGCCAGCAGATGTTCTTCTGGCTGCTGACGAGGATTCGGGCCGCCGGCCACGACCTCTTGCGACCGCAGGCAGCGGCTGACCTACTGGCTGGCTACGTTGCCCAGGCCGTTGCGGAGGTTATTCGAAGGGCCCAGGCCGCGAACCCTGCCAGCGAAACGGCCTTGAATTTCCTGCTCACCGATGGCCAGTCGGTCGTTGCCACGCGCTGGCGGCGGACGCTTTGGATGGCCGAGTTTTCGGCCGATTGGCGCTGCGGAGAGTGCGGGCGCGCCCACGCGGCCGCGACGTCGGCGGCAGCCGTCGTCATCGCATCGCAGCCGACTTCCCACGACGCATGGAAGGAGCTGTCCGACGGCGACGTGGTCGCGGTGGCCAGCGACCTGACCGTTACGCGGACGCGGTTGGATGTTTGAGCCGCTGGGCCAGTGACCGGCCGTCGCGGTCGCACGGCGGGTTTCTTGGGGACACTTGCCACACCCCAGATCAGACGCTGCTGTAGAGCAGCGCCTGAAAATCGGGGTCGTCGCGTAACGCGTCGAAGTCTGCCTCCTTGGGCACGAGGTCCCGATAGTTGGGATCCAGATCGAATGCCCGAGCCAGATGTTCCAGCGTCTGCTGTTTGTTCTTAGCCAGGCACCAGTAGCACGCCAGGTTGTAAGGGATGATGGCCTGCTGCGCGTCGATGTCCTCTGCCTGTTCCAAGGCTTCGATTGCCAGGTCAATGCGGCCGGCACGCTTCTGGCACCAGCCCAATGCCAGCCAAATCTGAACGTTGCTGGGCGCCAGCTCGGCGGCCTGCGTCAGCGGACCGATGGCGTCCGAGAATTGCTGCAATTCGCGCAGCGCCTCACCGCGTAGATACAGCCCGTGGCTGTTGATCAGCCCCAGGCTTTCCGCCCGCTGGAGCGCCTCCAGCGCATGCCGCGGCAGCGAAAGCTCGAGGTAACCCTCGGCTTCTCGCAGAATCTGCGCGATGCGGATTCGGTCTCGCTGGTTCATGGCTGCGGATCGTGGATGGAGGTGCGTCGCCGCGGGGGCTCATCTTTAATTTTAATCCTGCCAACGATTGGTCAAGTGCAAATGTTGCAATCGGCGTCCGGCGGACCAAGCACAGGCGACACCGCCGGCGCAGCCGTCAGGGTGCCCGCCGATACTCACAGCCGGCGCCAGATGATCGTAGCGCCGCCAGGAATGTGTCGCTGCGGCGAATCGAGCAAGCAGCGGCGCACGCTCGCCGCCTGGGAAGTTGTAGAGCGGCAGTGGTGTGCGGGTTTATCCCTCGGCCAGCCGCTCAACCAGCGACTTGCCGGTGCTCGGCATTTTGAGCAGCGGGGCAAACTCGGCGTAGTTCTTGTCCACTTCCCCCAACAACTCGGCCACGGCTGGCCAGTTGGGGCCCGCGGTGCGCCGGTAGTAGTCCTCGAACTGCGGCCGTTCGGTCCAGACCGCGTCGACCGTAGCCGGCAACAACGCGGACAACGCCACGGCCAACGCTCCCGGCGCGACGCCGGAGTCGGCCGTCAGCCGTTCGACGTTGGTGTGCTGAGCAATAGCCTGCGTCAGTTCGCCGGGCAAGTTCCACTTCTGCCCCATTTGTGCCGCCGCCTGGGCGTGGTCGAAGCCGAACTTATCCCGCTCCAACTGACCCAATCGCTGGCCTTGCTGTCGAGCCTTGAACAGTTCGTCGTATTCCGCGTGCAGCTCCTTGGCCAGGACCGGTATGGCCATGTCCTGCAGCAGCGCGGCGGCAAAGGCCTCCTCGCCTTCCTTCAGCCCCAGCAGTTTGCTCAATGTCCGCGCCAGCAGGGCCCGCCGAAGCGAGTCTTGCCACAGGCACTTCAAGTCGAGCGAGCCGCTCTTGGGGTTGGGCATCAGGCTAAAAACGGCGCTCCACAGCGTGAAGTTCTTAATCGTCCGCACGCCCACCAAGGTGATCGCCAGCTTGACGCTGGAAATCTCCCGCGAGAAGCCGAAGTACGACGAATTGACGAATCGCAGGACCTGGCTGGCCAACCCCGGGTCGCTTTCGATCGGTTTGGCGTACTCGGCCGGTCCGTTGTCGGCGTCTTTTGACAGGTCGAGAATCTTGATCGCGCTTTGAGGCAAGGCCGGCAACTGAGCGTGGGCCAAGATGCGGGTCAAATCGTAAGGCGAGGTGGTTTGAACGGCGACGCTCATGCGACGAATTCCTTGTTCGGTTCCGACGATGCTGGACGAAAAGCGCGGACGTACACGCCCTCTGGCCGCATCTTCACTTTCAACGCTAGGACACGTGGGCGCAACCGGCAAACGTGTCCCGATGGTTCTCGCCACCCGCTGCCGCTGCACCGCGCTGCGACCGGCACAATCGTCCGCCTGCGCCCATGCGCTTCGAAATGACGACGCCGCGGCGGGTCAAGCGTTGCGAAAACGCAACGCACCAAGTGGTCGCCGTCGCCGCAAACAAATGCCTAAGTGGCGTTGGTTGCACGAGTTACCCGCAAGATGCAGTGCGGCGCCCCGGCTCGGGCCCACGTCTTGCAACGTTTGCCCACGTTCCCTCGTCCGTGCCGTGCGCGCGACGGAGCGAGGAAACTCTGGAGGCATTTCGTGAAAGCTCTGGGTTGGGTGCTGGCGGTGCTCTTAGCCGTGGGCTGGTTGGCCAGCGAGTGGACCGCCGCGGACAGCCCGCAGCCCGTTGCGATGGAAACCCCTTGGAGGCGGACGGCCAACGGATGGGAGCGCTTAGAGGCCGCCAAACAGCCTGACAACGGTCCGCTAACTCCCGTTGATTCCAGCGCACCGAGAAGGTTGTTTGTTGGGCCCTTGAATCATTCGCCGGCGCCGCTCGTCAACCCGGGATTTCACCCGTCCCTGCTGGCCGCGCTGCTAGCCCTGAGTTCCGTGCTTGCGTTGGGACTGTTTTCCACGGAACCAGCACCTCGCCGGCGCACATTGGTAATCGGGGGTTACCGGGCTCGCGGGGAAACCGCTGCAAAGCGACGTCAAGACTTCGTGAAATCAAACAAGAATCGGGCGCCTGGCGCTTGACTTTGATTTCGATTTCAACGATTCTCGGGAAAGTGCGTGCGGCAGAGGAGTCCGCGTCGCGTTTTCTTTGTCCCGGACTGTGAGCCGCTACTGAGATTCGTTTTCGA